>NZ_FNSK01000005.1 GCF_900105075.1 Rhodobacter sp. 24-YEA-8 | reverse complement strand
AGCCGCGCTGAAGGCGCGCGCTGTGGACCTGCGCCCGGCCACAAAGGTGCGCGCCGTGTCGCGCGGCCCTCTGGGGGTCGCCGTTCAGACTCAGGGCGAGGCTGAGCGCTTTGATCATGTGATCCTGGCCTGCCATGCCGATCAGGCGCTGGCCCTGCTCGCCGATCCGTCACAGGAGGAAAGGTCTGCACTCGGCGCGGTGCGGTTCCAGGACAATCGTGCGGTTCTGCACGCCGATCCGGTGGTGATGCCACACCGCCGCGCCTGCTGGAGTTCCTGGATTTACCGCGCGGATGAGCCGCAGACAGAGCAGGCGGTCGGCGTCACCTACTGGATGAACCGCCTGCAATGCCTGCCCGAGACCGATCCGCTTTTCGTCAGTCTTAACCCGGGCGCCGCGTTAGATCCGGCACGGATCTATGACGAGACCACCTTCCGCCACCCGGTTTTCGACCAGGCCGCCATCGATGCCCAGGCCAGGATCAGGGCCATGCAGGGCACACAGCAGACCTGGTTCGCCGGGGCCTGGCTGCGGAATGGTTTCCATGAGGATGGTTTTGCCAGCGCCGTCCGCATCGCGCGGCAGCTGCTGCCCACAAAGGTCTGAGAAATGGCGGGCGGGCTTTTCACGCAGCTGGCGCAAGGCGAGGTGCTGCACCTGACCTCGGATGTGACCCATGTGCGGCGCGGTGCCAGGCGCCATGCCTTTCGCTACCGGGTCGATTATCTGCTGCTGGTGCCCGACCTGGCCCGCCCGCGCGGGCTTTTCCGCCTTGGACGGGCGGGCCTTTTCAGCTTTTGCACCATGGATCACGGCGGCCCCAGGGGGAATGGCAAAGGTGCTGCCTGGGCCTGGGAGGTGCTGGGGCAGGCCGGTCTGCGCCGCGAGGGCGCGATGACCCTGGCGCTGATGGTGCAACCGCGGTTTTTCGGCTTCTGGTTCAACCCGGTCAGCTTCTGGATGGTGTTGCGCGGCGATGACCTTCTGGCCGTGATCGCCGAGGTCAATAATACCTTTGGTCAGCGGCATTCTTATCTTTGTCACAATGAGGGGTTTACCCCGATCGGGCCGGAAGATCTCATGACCACCGAAAAGGTCTTTCACGTCTCGCCCTTTCAGGATGTGGCCGGGCGCTATGAGTTCCGGTTTCGCGTGACCCCGGCCCGGCTTGCCATCCTGATCCGCCACACTGATGGCGAAGAGGGGCTGATCGCCACACTCAATGCCGCTCCCCGGCCCCTGCGCCAGGCTGGCCTGCTGGCAGCGGCCTTTCGCCGTCCCGGCGGCGCGCTGCGGGTCCTGGCTCTGATCTACTGGCAGGCCCTGCGTCTGCGCCTCAAAGGCGTCGCCTATCGCCGCCTGCCCCCTGCGCCCCCTGAGGAAATCAGCCGATGAGCCTGCTACAGACCCGCTTTCTCGCCTCGCTTGAGGGTATCCGGCACGGGCGCATTTGCCTGAGCACCCCCGAGGGCCATTGTCATCATTTCGGATCAGAAGGCCCCGAGGCCGTGATCCGGATCACCGACTGGGCGCTGCTTGCGGCGCTGGCGACGCGCGGCGATGTTGGGTTTGGCGAAAGCTATGTCGCGGGCCATTGGGACAGCCCGGATCTCGAAGCGCTTCTCAGCCTTGCCATCCGCAATTTCGATCTTCTGCAGGGCCAGGGCAAACCGGGCTGGCTTGCCGCCCTCGGGTTTCGCCTGACCGACCGGCTGCGGGCCAATTCTCTCTCGGGGTCGTCGCGCAATATCCGGGCGCATTACGATGTCGGGAATGAATTTTACCAGCTCTGGCTTGATCCGGGCATGAGCTATTCCTCGGCTCTGTTCGACGGCACTGATGATCTGGAGACCGCCCAGGCGCGCAAGAATGACCGTATCCTGTCGCGGCTCGCCCCAGGTGAGCACATTCTCGAGATCGGCTGCGGCTGGGGCGGGTTTGCCGAACGCGCGGCCGAGACCGGTCGCCATGTCACAGGGCTGACGCTGTCGCCCGCACAAAAGGGCTATGCCGATGCACGGCTTGACGGGCGAGCCGAGATCCGGCTGCAGGACTATCGCCATGCCGGCGGGCAATATGACAATATCGTCTCGGTCGAGATGATCGAGGCCGTCGGCGAACGCTATTGGCCCGCCTATTTCGCCACGCTGAAGGCGCGCCTTGCCCCTGGCGGGCGGGCTGTCTTGCAGGCGATAACTGTGCCGGATGCCGAATTCTCGATCTATCGCAAACGCTCGGATTTCATCCGTCAGCATATCTTTCCGGGCGGTATGCTGCCCAGCCCGGCGATCCTGCGCCATCAGGGCGCCAGGGCCGGGCTGGAGCTGCGCGCGAGCTTCTCTTTCGGGCAGGATTACGCCCGCACCTGCCGGATCTGGGCTGCGCGCATGGCCGGGGCCGCCCCCCGCATCCGCCGCTTTGGCTATGACGAGCCCTTCCTGCGCAGCTGGCGCTATTATCTGGAAAGCTGCGCCGCGACCTTTGCGACCGGGCGCTCTGATGTGGTACAGGTCGAATTCGGCCATATCGGCCAAATGGCACAGGCGGCATAAGATGACTTCAATCCTGTGGCTGTGCCGCGATTTCCGCTTTGACGACAATGCCGCGCTGACGGCGGCAGTCAGGGACGGACCTGTTCTGCCGGTCTTTGTGGTCGACACTGCGACGCGCGCGCAAGGCGCGGCCAGCCGCTGGCGGCTGGGGCGGGCCCTGGCCAGCTTCGATGCCGAATGGCAGGTGCGGACGGGCCAGCGGATCACAGTGCTGGAGGGTGAGGCGGCCGATCTGCTTCCAGATCTTGCCGCCCGCATCGGGGCCGGCGCCATCCATCAGAACGACTGGCCGACCGCCGCCACCAAAACCGCGCAGGACGGTCTGCGCCGGGCAGTCGGGTCAGGCCCTGTCAGGCTGCATCTGCATGAAGGCCATCTGCTGATCCATCCCGGGCGGGTGAAAACCGGTGCGGGGGGCAGCTTTCGCGTCTATACCCCCTTTGCCCGGGCCGTGCGGCTGGCGGGGCCTGACCGGCCGCTGCCTCCTCCCGCCATCATTTCCGCGCTGCCGGCCATCGGCGCTCTGCGGGCGGGGGAACTGACCCTCGCGCCGGATATGTATCGCGGGGCGGCGGTTCTGGCGGAACAGGCCCTGCCTGCGGGCGAGGCGGCGGCCTTTGCCCGGCTCAGTGATTTTATCGCCCATGTGCCAGATTACCCGGCCCATCGCGACCGTCCCGATATCGACGCCACTTCGGGTATGTCAGAGCATCTCGCGCTCGGCGAGATCAGCCCGCGCCGCATCTGGGCCATGGCGTCGCTGCGCGCCGAGACCGACCCCGCGCTCGCCCCCGGGGTTGAGAAGTTTCTTTCGGAAATTCTCTGGCGCGAATTTGCCTGGCATCTGCTGCTGGCCTTCCCGCAGATGGGCGAGACCCCCTGGCGTGCGGACTGGGCGCGCTTTCCCTGGCTTGGCGCCAATCCCGCCTCCCTGGCCTGGAGCCGCGCCGAAACCGGCATCGCACTGGTTGATGCGGGCCTGCGCGAAATGCGGGTGACCGGGCGGATGCACAACCGCGTCCGTATGGTGGTGGCAAGCTGGCTTACGAAACATCTGCTGACCGACTGGCGCATCGGTCTGGCGCATTTTGAAGACAGCCTGACTGACTGGGATCCGGCCGCGAATGCGATGAACTGGCAATGGGTTGCAGGCTGCGGGCCCGATGCCTCGCCGTTTTTCCGCATCTTCAACCCGGAAAAGCAGGCGGCAAGTTTTGACCCGAAGAGCCTGTACCGCGATCACTGGCTGACGGGTGAGGGGGCACGCGCTTATCGTGAGACTGTGCCTGCTTCCTGGAACACGCCTGAGCACCGGGCTCTGCCGGACAGCGCCGCGCTTCTGGATCAGGGCCGCAAACGTGCGCTGTCGGCGCTGGAGGCCTTTAACCGTAAAGCCAGTGAGGGGTCCATGTCCGGGTCAGATCAGGGTCCGGGCTGACAGACTGCACGACATCCGTCCTTTCTTACCAGGGCTGGTTTGCCGGACAGATGCTGAAGTCGCACACCATCGTATCCGCCGGAAAATCAAACACACAGGCCACGACGCTGGTGATCCGCGCGGGCGCGATGCCATATCACTTGTAAAGCGTACGCATTCCAACGGAGGTGCCTCCTATCGCGGGTTCTATCCGCAAATCCTCAATGAAAGTGTGGACATACCATTTGGTGCCGCCATACAGGGCCCGGTTCGGACAGGCTCCGGCACCTCAATCCGGTCGCCATGGACCAGGGGTTGCGGCGGCGTTGCGCCGACCCGCATCGTGGCAAACCTATTGAGGTGAAAGCCGGCGCGATCCACCTGAGGTCGGGTATCGGGCGGCTGTCCGAGCTGGCGCATTGCGCCTGGCCTTCCGCGAGATCTGCTGTCGGTGCTGGAACCTGCCTGTGCACCTCTCCGGCAGCCAGCAAGGCGCCCCGGCCACACCGGAGCGCCTGCCCCGGATCACATCGTGCCGATATCCATGACGAAGCGGTATTTCACGTCGCCTTTCAGCATTCGTTCGTAAGCGCTCTCGATTTCGTCGGCACGGATCATTTCGATATCCGAGGTGACGCCGTGTTTCGCGCAGAAGTCCAGCATCTCCTGTGTCTCCGGGATGCCACCGATCATCGACCCGGCGAGGCTGCGGCGACGCATGATCAGATTGAACACATTGGGCATAGGGTGCGGTGTGGCGGGTGCGCCAACCAGCGTCATCGTGCCGTCACGCTTCAACAGCACGAGGAACGCGTCCAGATCATGGGGCGCGGCCACCGTGTTCAGGATCAGATCGAAGCTTTTGGCATGGGCAGCCATCTCGGCCGCGTTGCGTGATACCACCACCTGATCCGCGCCGAGCTTCAGCGCATCGGTCTGTTTTGCTTCTGAGGTGGTGAAGGCCACCACATGCGCGCCCATGGCATGGGCCAGTTTGATCCCCATATGGCCAAGACCCCCGATACCGACGACGCCAACCTTCTTGCCCGGGCCCGTCCCCCAATGGCGCAGCGGCGACCAGGTGGTGATCCCGGCGCAGAGAAGAGGGGCGACGGCGGCCAGCTGATCCTCGGGATGCGTGATTTTCAGCACATAGCGCTCGTGCACCACCACCTCCGGCGAATAACCGCCAAGGGTATGGCCGGGGGCATCCGGTGTCGGCCCGTTATAGGTGCCGATCATGCCGTCGCAGTAATTCTCCAGCCCGTCATTGCATTCGGAGCAATGCCGGCAGCTGTCGACGATACAGCCGACGCCGACCAGATCACCGGGCCTGTGGCTCGTGACATGCGCGCCGACCGAGGTGACGCGGCCGACGATTTCGTGACCCGGAACACAGGGATACAGGGTTCCGGCCCATTCGCCCCGGGCCTGGTGCAGGTCGGAATGACAGATGCCGCAGAACAGGATCCCGATTTGCACATCATGCGCGCCGGGCATGCGGCGTATGATGTTCAGGGGCGCCAGTGGCGCATCGCCCGCCGGGGTGCCATAGGCTTTCACAACCATTTCAGCTCTCCTTTTGTGGTGGGTCCGGCCCGGTTCGCGCTGTGGTCAGCTGCATTCCCGACCCGCAGGGGCCAGCCCCGGATTCCGATCATACCCGTTTCAGCCAGGTCAGACGCCGTATTCTTCGTCGCTTACATGCTCCTGCCAGTCGACGACCTTTCCATCCTTTACTTCCTGAAGGGCTATATGGGTCATGGCGGTGGTGGGGCCGGCGCCGTGCCAGTGGCGTTCGTCCGGGGCGAACCAGACGACATCGCCGGGGCGGATTTCCTCGACAGGGCCGCCATCTCGCTGCACCCGGCCGAGGCCAGCCGTGACGATCAGTGTCTGACCCAGCGGGTGGGTGTGCCAGGCGGTGCGGGCGCCGGGCTCGAATGTCACACTCGCTCCCTGCACGCGGTCGGGCGCGGCGGGATTGAACAGGGTGTCGATACGGACTTGTCCGCTGAACCAGTCGGCGGGGCCTTTGCGCGAAGGCACCTGTCCGGCGCGGAATATTTCCATCGGTTTTCTCCTTAAGACATATCATCAGGGCGCAGCGGATACATGGCCCTCACCCGTAGCGGCGCCACCCTGCTCCAGCTGCGAAAGTAGCACAGATCGCCCGGCGCCTCATCACTGATCGGATGACCGCTGGTCGGCCGCCACAGCATAGAAGCAAACTGGAGGTGACCCGATGAGGCAGATCCGGCGGCAGGTTGCGGGTGTGGCGGCGTGGCGGGGAATGGGCGGGTGCCGGATTTTCAGGCCGCAGACCGGGGCCGGCTTGCGCGTTTGCGGGGTTGCGTCTCCGGTAGGGGCAATGCGGGCACATCCTGCAGGGCTGCTTCCACGGCACCTTCCAGAGATGTCTCAACAAAATCCGCGCCCAGAGAACGGGCTTCGGCCAGCTTTGCGGGATCAACCGGCGCCGGGCCCGCAGCCCCTTCAAGGATCAGATCCTTTGGCATCTGCCAGATCACTATGCCAAGACGCAGCCCCTCACTCAGCCGTTTGATCCGCCTGATATGCAGCAGTGACGCACGTGTGGGCGTCGAATCCAGGAAACACAGGATCACACAATCGGTTTCCGTAAGGTTAAGGGCCGCAAGCCCACCGGGCGTAAGATCCATATAGGATCTGTGGCGGACCTCGGCGCCTTCCTCCTGCAGGGATTGGGCAAGGATCGCCGCCGAGACATCATCTATGGGCCAGCGCCCGCCCAGACAGGTGATGCGCAGCTGCGGCTCAGCCCGCGCTTCACCGGAGTCTTCGGCCAGCAGGGCCGCGATATCCGACACCACCGCCATCCCGACCCCGGCGAGCCTGCTTTCCTGTCCGGGCGAGAGCACACCACGGTCGCGATCATCCTGGGCCATCAACAGGGCCGGAAGCGCAACATCACGGTGAAATTCGGCAGCGGTCATATCCTCAAGCAATTCTTCCGCACGCGAGGCCGCCTCGATACGGTCGCCTGACAGCAAACGCTGATAAAATCTCTGGTGACTTGCCAGGACCGGCTCATCTCCGAACAGGATATCGAACAGCTCGAATTGTGGGATGTGACGGCCAAGGACAACAAGACACACGGTCAGCGGGGTCGACAGGACAAGGCCTAGCGGCCCCCAGAGAAACGTCCAGAAGATGGCAGAGACGATGATCGCCAGTGAGCTCACGCCGGTATTGGCCCCGTAGAGCCAAGGTTCGATGATATTGGAGGTGATGAGTTCCACGACTGCAAAAAGCGCGGCGGTGTAGAGAACCGCCGACCAGTCTGAGGAAACAGCGAAGGCGAGAAACAGCGGGAAGGCCGCCGCAAGAACCGAGCCGATATAGGGGACGAAGCGCAGCACCAGCGTCAACAATCCCCAGAGTGCGGCATTCGGCACTCCGATCAGCCAAAGGCCAATCCCGATCGGCAGCGCGTAGATGGCATTGACCAGCAATTGCATCAGAAGATAGCTGCCAACCCGGCCGCCCGCTTCCTCGAGAACCTGGGTCGTCCGGTGCAGATCGGCAGTGCCCACCAGACGGATGAACCTGTCACGCAGCCTGTCGCGCTCCAGCAGCATGAAGATCACCAATACGATCACAAGGCCGGTGGTCGCGATGGGGCTGACGAGCGGGACCACCAGGCTTTGCAGGATTTCAAGCGGGTTGCTGGGCTGCACCACCTGCACCGGCATGGGCTGGGCCGTGGCGGCACCTTCTCCCGGCAGGACGCCACTTATTTCAGAGTTGATCGAGGCCGCCATCTCCATCAGGCGCGACATCAGGCTGGCCTCGCCCGAGGCGCTCTGGATTGCATCAAGCTTGCTGATGATATTTGCCTGGAAGCTCGGCAGCTTAACCGCGAGGTCCGCCAGCTGATAAAAGACAACAAGGCTGAACAGGCCGATCACGAAGAAGGCAAGTGCCGTGGCCAGCAGGACAGAGGTCAGCATCGGCAGGCCCATCCTGCGCGCCCCCGAAACCAGCGGCGACAGCGCGAAGGCGATCAGCATCGCGACTGCGATGGGCAGGAAGACATCCTGGGCCACATAAAGGACGGCGGCGACGGCGACGATGGTCGCCATGCGGGGCAGCGTGATCCTTCCGACCGAGGAGGATGCGCTTTCAGTCAGAGGTGGTGTTTCCGACATTTGTCACCTGCACTCACATAGCCATGCGTCACATAAAGCAAGACAGGTCCGGACCTTTTGACCTGCCGGTCTCGCTTTCGGGCGTGTCGAAATGCGCCGTCACAACAAACTGTGCCTCATGGCGCGGGGATGCGTCAGTCATGCACGGTTTGTGCCGATAGTCACCGGCGGTTTGCAGTCTGGCAAGGCAAAAGATCTGCGGATCACCTGAAGGAATGGGCCGGCAGAGGGCGAAGTCGGTCGCCGCAACTTGCATGGTTGCGCCAAGGAAGCGATCGCATTTCGGCGCCGCTTCTGGCAGGTGTCGCCAGGCAAGGCCGTTATTCTCAGCCTGCTGCGCGCCTGCTTTCGCCGGTCTGCAGTTTAAGCACGATCTCCAGCAGCTTGTCCTGATCCACCGGCTTGGTCAGCAAGGGGGCGTCCTGAAAGTCACGCGGCAGTTGATCCCGGCTGTAGCCGCTGATGAAACAGAACGGCACGCCGCGCAGCCGCAGGGTATGGGCAACCACATCCACCGGCGCGCCGCGCAGATTGCCGTCCAGCAGTGCGACGTCGAAATCCAGCGTGCGCGCCGCGACTATCGCCTCGTCAAGACTGGCCGCGATCTTCACGACCCGGGCACCGGCATCCTCGAGCATGTCGGAAAGCTCCATCGAGATCAGCGGCTCATCCTCGACCAGCAGGACCCGGCTGTCTTTGATGCCATCGCGCTGCGGCACGCCCGGCCGGTCGGCCCTGGTCTCAGAGCTGCGCTGCGCACCGTCAAACCCAAAGCCGGAATGGATCATGATCCGCCAGATCACCCCGGCCCTGTTCCAGTCAACCTCGACCCGGCCATCGCCGACACCGTTCTGGATCAGATCGGAGCCGAAGCCACGCCTTGTGGGCGTGCTGACCGGGGGGCCGCCGGTTTCCTGCCAGGTCAGGCTCAGCCCTTCGGCATCAATGGTCCAGGACAGGTTCACCCGCCCCAGTGCCCGACCTGAAGCCTGCGAAAGGGCACCATATTTTGCCGCATTGGTCCCCAGCTCATGCAGGATCAGCGCGAGGCGCAGCGTCACTTCCGGCGACAGGGCCACATCGGGCCCGCTGACGTCGATGAAATCGCGGTCGAGGGTACCGGCTTCGATCTGGTCCCTCACCAGCTGGCCCAAAGACGCTTTGGACCAGGTGACATCTGACAGAATGGAATGCGCGCGGGCCAGCGCCTGGAGCCGGCCTGAAAACCGCAGATTGAACTCTGGCAGGGTGGTCGAGGTGCGCAGCGTCTGGCGCATGATCGCCTGCACATTGGCCAGCGTGTTCTTGATCCTGTGGTTCAGTTCTCCGACCAGGAGGGCGCGGACCTTTTCGGATTGATGACGCTCGGTTGTTTCGAGCACCTGCAGGGAAAGCGAAGGGCTGCCGGTTGCCGGGTCGATCACCACCGAACCATAAATTTCGCAGTTGATCTCGCCCTTCGCGCCGGTGGCGACGGCCTCGGCACTGTGTCTCGCAACCGTTCCGGCATTTGCGATCCAGTCACTGAACTGCGCCAGGGTCTCGGGCCGGAAACAGCCGGCCTCGCCCAGATCGCGGCCCAGCACCTGGCCCGCACCGATGCCGAAAATCCGTTCCGCACCGCCCGACCAGCCAAGCAGGTTCAGGCTGGCATCGCATTCGATCACACCAAGCGGCGAGTTGTCGGCATGGGCCCGCAGCGTGGCAATCGCAAGATCGCGTGCCTGGGCGCTTTCGCGCAGCTCGTCGCGCTGGCGCTCGAGGTTGATGGTCTGTTGG
Source organism: Rhodobacter sp. 24-YEA-8 (assembly GCF_900105075.1). NCBI lineage: Bacteria > Pseudomonadati > Pseudomonadota > Alphaproteobacteria > Rhodobacterales > Rhodobacter > Rhodobacter sp. 24-YEA-8. Next base: position 236,283 of record NZ_FNSK01000005.1, on the reverse strand, counting down.
GCCAGCCGGTAGAAAACCTCGGCTTTCGAGCGCAGGATGATCGGGTCAATCGGCTTGTAAATATAGTCAATCCCGCCGGCCTCATAGCCCTGGAAGTGACGGATCTCATTGTGATCGGCTGCGGTGACGAAGATGATCGGGATCTCTCGCGTCCGCGCGCTGCCGCGCATCAGTTCGGCCAGTTCATAGCCATTGGTGCCGGGCATCTGGACATCAACAAAGGCCAGACGGAAGTCATAATGCAGCATCAGCTCCAGCGCCTCGGTGGCCGAGCGCGCCTGGTGGATTTCCAGCCCGTCGCGGCGCAGCAGCGTCTCCAGCGCGAGAAGGTTCTCGGGGAGATCGTCAACCAGCAGGAAACGGATGGCTTTATTAGGCATTTTCAATCTTTTCGATATTCGTGCGGCGCCAGATGCGCTCACCCTCGTCATGGGCGCTGAAAGCAGGTTTGATCTTCGAGAACCGCAATGTCTCATGCGAACCAAGGCCAAGGAAGCCACCACGCACCAGCGATTCCGCGAAAAGCCCCAGAACGCGGTTCTGGAGGGTTTCGTCGAAATAGATCAGCACATTGCGGCACGAGATCAGATGCATTTCGGAAAATACCTGATCGGTCGCGAGGTCATGTTCGGAAAACAGCGTGCGCTGGCGCAGATGACGGTGGAATGCCGCGCCGCGATAGGCTGCGGTGTAATAGTCGGAAAGCGTCGTCTTGCCGCCGGCCGCGCGGTAATTCTCGCTGAACTTTGGCACGCGTCCGGTGTCATAGATCCCGGCCGAGGCCTTGCTGAGCGCGCGGCGGTTGATTTCGGTCGCGTAGAACATGGTTCGATCCAGCAGACCCTCTTCGGCGAAGAGAATGGCCAGCGAATAGAGCTCCTCGCCATTGGCGCAGCCCGGCACCCAGACCTTCAGCGAGGGGAAGGTGTGCAGATGCGGGATAACCTTCTGGCGCAGGGCGAGGTAATAGCCCGGATCGCGGAACAGATCGCTGACCTGGACCGTCATGGCGTCAATCACGTCATGCAACAGCTCCGGCTCGCGCAGCACCCGCGCCTGCATCGCCGAAATGCTGTCACAGCCGAGGCGGGTCCGCGCCACCTCCACCCGCCGCACAAGCGATGAACGGGCGTAAGCGCTGAAATCATAGTGATAGCGCCGCCGGAGCGCCTCGAGAAACAGATCCGTTTCAATGTCACTGATTTTGTCGCTGACTGAAACCGGGGTCGTCATTTCGGCATCCAGACCCGGATCAGCGACAGAAGCTTGTCAACATCCAGCGGTTTGGCGAGGTAGTCATTCGCCCCGGCGGCAAGGCATTTGGCCTGATCATCGGCCATGGCTTTCGCCGTCAGCATGATGATCGGCAGGGCCCGCCATTTCGAAATGCGCCGGATCTCTTTGGTCGCGGTCAGCCCGTCCATCTCGGGCATCATCACATCCATCAGCACCAGATCGACCGGTGGCTCGGCGCCATCCGTCACCCGGCCCAGCATATCCAGCGCCTCGCGGCCATTGCGGGCGATGCGGATATCGACGCCATGCGGCTCCAGCACCCCGGTCAGGGCGTAGATATTGCGGACATCATCCTCGACCACAAGAATGCGGCGCCCGTCCAGTTCCGCATCGCGGTTCAGCGAGGCCGCCAGCATCTCGCGCTGACGCTGCGGCAGATCCGAGACCACCTGATGCAGGAACAGCGTCACCTCATCGATCAGCCTCTCGGGCGATTTTGCACCTTTGACGATGATCGACTGCGAATGACGGCGCAGGCGCTGCTCCTCAGCTTCGGAGAGGGCGCGTGCCGTATAGACGATCACCGGCGGGAAAGAGGCGGTCTCGTCCTGGCTCAGCTGTTCGAGAAGATCGAACCCCGTCCCGTCGGGCAGGTTCATATCCAGCACGATACAGTCGAAGGTTTTGTTGCGGCAGGCTGCCAGTGCGGCGGCGGTTGTCGCGGCACCGGTGACCTCGACCGCATCCGAGCCGAGAAGCGCCTTGATCCCAGACAGCTGCGCGGGATCATCCTCGACCACCAGCAGGCGGCGGATCCGGCTGTTGGCCTGGAATTCGATACTGTCGAGCGCCTCGATCAGGGATTCGCGTGCCACCGGCTTCATCAGGTAATTCACCGCGCCCTTCGCCATGGCATCGCGGGTGTGATCGGCGGCCGAGACGACATGGACCGGAATATGCCGGGTCGCGGGCGCGCGTTTCAGGCGGTCCAGCACCGTCAGGCCGGAATGATCGGGCAGGCCCATATCCAGGATCACGCCCACCGGCAAATAGGTCTGCGCAGCCCGGACCGCATCATCGGCACTGCTGACCACAATCGCGCGAAAGCCGCGCTCATGCGCAAGATCAAGCAGGATACGGGCAAAGGCGGGATCATCCTCGACGATCAGCAGGCTGCGGTCCTCCTCGCCCAGCTCGCCGCGATCGTCACTCAGGTCGATGATCTGGCCCGGACCGCGCTTGGGTATGGGCTGCGTTTCTGCGGCGCGCGGGGCGGCGGGCTTCAGTCCGGGCCGCAGCTCTGCAGGCGGCAGTTCATCGATCTCTTTCAGGGTTTTCGGCAGCGAGAGTGAGAAGACACTTCCCTTGCCGGGCGCACTTTCCAGCGTGATCTGCCCTTCCAGAAGGGCGGCGAGATCGCGCGAGATCGCAAGGCCAAGTCCGGTGCCACCAAAGCGGCGCGAGATCGAGCCATCCGCCTGGCGGAACGCCTCGAATACAGCCTTGTGCTGTTCGGGATCGATGCCGATACCGGTATCCTTCACCCGGAAGCGCACGCCCTCGCCCTCACGCGTCAGCGACAGCGTGACCGCGCCGTGATCGGTGAATTTCAGCGCATTTCCGACGAAATTGCGCAGAATCTGCTCGACCCGCGCAGGGTCGGTGATGATGCCGGGAATATCCCCGGCAATCTCGGTTTCAAGCTTCAGACCTTTTTCCGACGCCGCGAAGGTGAAGGCGCGCGTGATGCGCTGCACAATCTCGCGCGGATCGCTGGGCTCGGGCGAGATCGCCACCTTGCCGGCTTCGATCCGGGCCAGATCCAGGATGTCATTGATCAGGCGCAGCAGATCCTTGCCCGAGCTTTCCACCGTTTCGGCCCAGCGGACCTGTTCGCCCGTCAGATTGCCACCACGGTTTTCGCTGAGCAGCCGCGCCATGATCAAAAGCGCATTCAGCGGCGTGCGCAGCTCATGCGACATATTGGCGACGAATTCGGATTTGTAGCGGCTTTCGCGGGCCAGTTCCTCGGCCTGTTCGGCCAGCTTGCGCCCGGAGGCCGCCAGGGTGTCGCGCTGCTCTTCCATCTCGGCAGTCTGCTGCTCAAGCTGGGCGTTCTGTTCTTCCAGCGCCGCCTGCTGATCGCGCAGCAGTCCTTCGCTGCGCTTGAGCGCCTCGGTCTGTTCCTCAAGCTCGGCATTGGTGTCGGCCAGCCGCTCGGAATGGCTGCGCAATTCCTCGGATTGCTGGCGGGTCTCATCCAGCAGCTGCTGCACTTCCTCGCGGTACAAAGCCGAGCGCAACTCGACCCCGGCCTTGTCGCCAAGGCTTTCGATCAGCTGCCGTTCGGCATCGGTCGGCTCGCGGTCTAGGCCGATCTCGATCACCCCGTTGACCACGCCATTTTCGCGGGTGGGCACGATCACCGAACAGGCGGACCGGCCCCGCATCAGCCCCGACCCCCAGTCAAGCGCCGCCTCTCCCGGTGCCTTAAGCACCACGGTTTCATTACCCTGCAATGCCCGGCGCAGATGGCCGGCCTGCCGACCGGGCTGGCCTTCATGCAGAGCCTCGGCCGTGTTGGCTGTTCCCCAGGAGGCGACGGGGATCAGGCTGTCCTGCTGCTTTTCCCACAGGACCGCCGCCCGCGCCCCAAGCGCCCCGGAGACCAGCCGCAGCGTATTCTCGCCGATCTGCACCCGGCTCAGATCGCCCTCGAGCGCTTTCGCCAGCGCCATCTCGATGCTCTTGCGCCAGTCCTCGGCCGCGATGCGCAGACGGTTTCGCACCATGAACGTCCCGGCAACGGCCAGAAAGACCAGCGAGGCCGAGGCAAGACTGCGGTTCGAAAGCGCGATTGCGACGTTGTTTTCGCGCTCATCCAGCACATAGCCCAGGATCAGCATCACTATGCCCGCCACCGCGATCGCCGAGGGCAGCCAGAGGAACCGCAGTGAGAAGCTGACTGCCAGCGCCAGAAGATAGCCCAGCCAGACCGCATGGCCCAGCGGGATATTCAGATCGGCGACGAAGCTGGCCAGCATAATCGCCACGACGGCGACCAGACCGAGAACGTTGAGATACTCTTTGCTGTCAGTCTTCATCCTGCTCTCCCCCCAGCAACCTGATCCGGCAGCGCCATAGTTACATGATTATTCCTTAGCGGGTTCATAATAACAGACGATCACGCTATGGGAGTAGGCTGACAGGCCCTGAAAAGCCAGCCCCGGGCGCAAGGATAGTGATGGCCTGTTGGATGAGCGGCTGCGCATTGCGTGCGCCGTGAAAGCGCAGGGGCCTGTTCATGTGCCTGTTCCACAACGGCAACGCGCGCTGAATGCCGTTCCTCGTCAGAATGATCGGGCAGATTCCCTGAGAGGGAGGGGCCCGGGCAGCTCGGCCCGGGCCGCAAGGACTGCCACGCTCAGAGCAGGGCTTTTCTCTTCGTCTCGGGGGCCCAGAGGATGGACATCACCAGCCCCAGAAGCGGGAGGCCCGCCATGATCATCAGCGCCGCCGATGCGCCGAGGGTCTCAAGCGCATAGGGCAGGAGATAGACCGCCGCTGCCGCCGAGATCCGCGAGAAAGCCGCCGAGAACCCAACCCCGGTCGAGCGCAGATGCGTGTCGAAAATCTCGGCGGGATAGACGTATTGAATGTTATTGGCCGCAGGCGCGACAAACATATAGATCGCGAAAAGGCCGACAATCACCCAGATCGGCGCCTGCGGGAACAGACCGATCGCCAGCAGCGTCACGAACATCACCGCGAAGGTGGAAATGACGAAATGTCGGCGGCTGAGCCAGGCGATCAGGAAGAGGCCGAAAACCGCCCCCAGGATCTGCACGAGGTTCAGCCAGATATCGACCGTGGTCTGATCCTCGATCCCGAGCGAGTCGAACACCGGCCCGATAAAGGTGAAGATCGCGAAGAACGGCCCCACCTGGCAGAACCAGAACAGGCCGGAATAGAGATGCTGGCGGACATTCGGCCCTTTCAGCAAGTCACGCGCCGAGGGCTGGATGAGCTTCAGCTCCACATCGGGGATCGCAAAGCCCTTGCCGAAATGGCGTTCGACCACAGCCTGAGCCTCGGCGTCGCGGCCGCGGGCCTTCAGCCACATCGGTGTTTCCGGCAGGCCTATGCGCAACAAAAACACCATAAGGGCCGGAATCGCGCTGGTTGCCAGCAACAGCCGCCAGTTGTCGCCGGAATAGATCAGATTGCCATAGACAAAGGCGATGGTGAAACCGACCTGCCAGCCCACCGCAAAGCTGCCCAGCAACACGCCGCGCCCTTTGCGGCGCGAGAATTCGGCAAGAACCGAGGTGCCGACCGCATATTCCACCCCGACCGCCAGACCAAGCGCAAGGCGCAAGAGCACCAGTTGCCAGACCTCCTGCACGAAAAGCTGCAAAACCGAGAGCAGGACGAAAGCCAGCAGGTTCCAGGAGAATACCGGCCTGCGGCCGAAGCGGTCGGCCAGATTGCCAAAGAACAGTCCGCCGATAAAGACGCCGATCAGGGCACTCGCCGCAATCAGCCCCTGGCCCAGGGCGGAAAGCTCCATCTCCTGTTTCGCAAGTGCCAGGGCCGGTCCGACAACCCCCAGCACATAGCCGTCAAGCGCTGCGCCCCCAAGAACTGCCGCCGCCGCAAGGATATGGACAGGCCGCATGGGCGCCTCATCCAGCCGCATCAGGCCAGGCCCGCCCGTTTCAGTTTGAGAAGCCATGTTCCCCCCAGAGAGTTGATTGCCTTGCTGCCTCTCCCGTGGACTGTCTGCCGCCTGTGTCCGTGACAGAGTGTCGGGTACATGGGCCGGTGTCCTGCCTCAGCCAGGCCACAGGTATGGGTTCTGCCTTTTTTGGGCATCACAGAGGAACTGACCGACCAAAATACGACCACCTGCAACAGCGGACGCCATTTTCTCCGTCCGTTTCCCGAGCCTGCGGGTGCAGCGTCGAAAATCTCGCGCGCCTGTCGCAACAGTCCGAATTGAAAAACTTTGCATTCGGGGATGCCGATGTCTCGCGGGGGGATCGCGCAGGCTGTGAATTCAGTCAGGCCGCTCTGGCTGCCCGTTCTGGCAGCCCGCCGGTTCCGCGAAGCCCGTATCGATCGCACCAGGCCGCGTTGACTGCGTCTAAACGCAACCCGACGCCGATTATGGCTGCCACCGGTCACATCGCGATCAGAGGCCCGTTAAGCAGCAGCCTTCCATTTTGTCGGACTGACATAGAGAACGCTGCCATCGACGCTGACCATCACGTCGCCATCCTGGATATTGACCTGCAGCTTCATCGAGCGATTTGCCTCCTTCGCCAGCCCGGCCGTGTCTTCCTGTGTCAGGTTGATCACCTGCAGATTGTCGAAGCGCGCGGAACTGCCCTTGATTTTATCCCACCAGATCTCGGCCTGCCTGCCGCCATAGGCGTAGACGGTGACCTTTTTGGATTTGCTGCAGGACTGGCGAATGACCTTCTCGCTGGGCAGGCCCAGTGCGACCCATAGTTCAAGATCGCCGCTGAGGCTCTTTTGCCAGATGTCCGGCTCGTCATCCGTTGAGAGGCCCCTGGTCATCTCCAGCTCGGCTTCGGCGTTGAGGGCGAAGGCAAGAAGTCGCACCATCAGCCGCTCATCCGTCTCGGAAGGGTGTTTTGCAACGGTCAGCTTGTGGGTTTCGTAATAGTGGCGATCCATATCGGCCACGGACAGCTCGACTTTGTAGATGGTGGCATTCTGCGCCATGACCGGACCCCGGATATGTAAGATGAGGGTGCATAGAGCCTTTGGAGCCGTTGGGTAAGCGCGAAAACCTTCGGAGCAACGCTTCACCGCTTATTTCCGGTTCCGGTTGCCTGGAGTTGCGTTGATCAGGGATCGAATGCCCGCCCTGTGATCGGTCTGACTGTGGCGCGCGATGCGCGCCCCCCCTCGAGCCGTGACAACGTCTGTATGACGCTCCCGGACCTGCATACCGCAGCCCTGCACAGAAATGGGCTGATCTTCAGATTATGGGAATACGCCAGGCAGCCAATGCACCTTTCGGGTCGAAACCTGTGCGACCCGGTTTCAGCCGGGACCATCCTGCAGAAAGACCCGCTGCTGATCTTCCTCCCCGAGCAGCCTCCAGGCACCGGCCTCCAGATCCTCAGGCAGGCGCAGCTGCCCCAGGCGCTCACGATGCAGCGCCTCGACATGATTGCCACAGGCCGCGAACATGCGGCGCACCTGATGGTATCGCCCCTCCGTGATCGTGAGCAGGGCTTCGGTCGGCGACAGGATGTCCAGAACAGCGGGGTCCAGCGGCTTTGTCTCGCCTTTCAGCATCAGATCGCCAGAGGCAAACAGCGCTGCCTCGTCGCCGTTCAGCGGTCGGGCAAGGGTGGCGCGATAGGTCTTGCTGACCTTGCGTCGCGGGCTGATGATCCGATGCAGAAGAGCGCCATCGTCGGTCAGGAGCAGGAGACCCGAGGTTTCTTTGTCAAGCCGGCCGACCGTCGAGAGGACCGGATCACGCTGCCGCCAGCGCGGCGGCAGCAGGCCGTAGACCAGGGGCCCCGCTTCGCTGTGCGAGCAGGTCACGCCGGCGGGCTTGTTCATCAGGATCACCATCCCAGCCACGGGATCAAGCGGCGCATCGTCGACACTCAGGCGTGCCGGCAGATCCGCGTCAACCGTGATGCGGCTTGTCACATCGACGGGTTTTGCCCCATCCAGCGTGATCCGCCCGGCGCGCGCCAGCCGGCCTATCTCGCTGCGCGATCCATAGCCCATGGAGGAGAGCAATTTGTCGATCCGGGCGGTTACGGCTTTCGGCATCTTGTCGGTCTCCGTTCTGGTCGGATGGTGGGGGCCTGGCGGGATCTTACGCCAGAACATTCCCCCATGGCTTCAGGCTGACGCCATTTTCGCGCAAGGCCGCGTCGATCCGGCCGAACAGGTCGTTACCGCAGGCCATCTCACGATCCTGCTGCGACACCCAGTATTTTACCCGACAGGGGATGCCAAGTGGTACGACCCGGACGCCAGGCGGATTGCCTGTGGCGATGGTTTCCGCCCCTGCCAGAACCTGTGTGATCAACGCCTTCGCCTGCGCAACAGGAGGGGCGGGGGCTTCGTTGCGCGCCTTCGGGGCAGGGCAGTCCTCCTGCAATCCCCACCCTGCAGGTTACCGGGTGCGTGCAACATGGTCATGGCCCTTGGAAAGGCAGGAGGAAGAGGTCCGGACCTGGCCCTTTACTTTGCGTAAGCCCACGATCCCGCATGGAATAGTGATCACGATGCCGACAGACTGGCCGGTCGTGACATTGCCCCGAGGCGCCTGAGAGGGCAAAAGGCAGGGTCACCCTTTCGCAGGCAAAACCGGCAGATGAGAGACCAAGACTATGCATAACCTCTGGGCCTTCGCGGTCGATACTCCCTGGGTCGAAACCCTTTTCTGGCTCAGTGCGCTGATCCTTGCCGCAATCCTGGTGAACATCGTTACAAAGGCCGTGCTGGTGAAACTTCTTCACCGCCTGATCGAAGGTGTTCAATATATTCAGGGACCCGAGGTTGTACGGTCCGGGGTGATCGCAAGGATCGCCAATGCCGCGCCTGCCCTGGTGATTTCTGCCGGTATCATGCAGGTGCCGGGCTTGCCCTTTGCCATCGCCACAATCGTCCGAAACGTCGCGAACGCGTTCAATATCCTGGTTTTTGCGATGGCCATCTCGGCCGCGCTCGGGCTGTTCCACACCATCTGGAACCGGCGTTCTGCGGGCAATGGCAGATCCATAAAGGGCTATGTTCAGGTAGCCACAATTCTCGTCTATGGCATTGCGGCGATTCTGATGGTTGCGGCTGTCATCGACCGCTCACCCCTGATTCTTCTCTCCGGGCTTGGTGCGCTGACCGCCGTTCTGATCCTCGTTTTTCAGGATACGCTTCTGTCGCTGGTCGCATCGGTTCAGATCAGCTCGACCGACATGGTCAAGGTTGGTGACTGGGTGGAAATGCCGGCCCAGAATGCCGATGGCGATGTGATCGAGATCGCGCTCCATACCGTAAAAGTCCAGAACTGGGACAAGACGATCACGACGGTTCCGATCCGGAATCTCGTAACCCAGCCCTTCAAGAACTGGCGCGGGATGCAGGAAACAGGCGGGCGCAGGATCAAGCGCTCGCTCTACATCGATCAGAATACCATCCGATATCTTTCGGATGACGAGTTGCTTCGACTGCAGCAGATGAAGCCCATCAGAAGCTATATCGAGCGCAAAACCCGTGAACTGTCGGACTGGAACGCGGTGCTTGAGCCCGATGAAATCAGCTCTAACCGCCGCCAACTGACCAATATCGGCACCTTCCGTGCCTATGTGGAAAGTTATCTCAAAGCGCATTCGCAGCTTCGTCAGGATATGACGATGATCGTGCGTCAGCTTCCCCCCGAGGCCGACGGGCTGCCGTTCGAGATCTATTGCTTTACGAACACCATCGCCTGGGTGGCCTATGAGGGCATACAGTCGGATATTTTCGACCACCTTTACGGCGTCCTGCCAGAGTTCGGCCTCTCTGTGTTTCAGTCACCTTCGGGGAGTGATTTCAGAAGATTGCCAATTCGTGACGGTGCCTGAACGCGCACGCGCTGCGTACCAGGCCTGCGTGTTTTCCGCCTCGATCTCTGCCCCGCCGCCGATCGACGGTAGGGGCAGCAGTCTTTCTCGTGCCGGGCAGGGCGAATGGCCAGGTGCGGCCGGGTTCCTGCAAGCCATCGGGGGGTCAACTGCCTGTCGTAACCTCGCAAAAATGCACAGTGCCGCGTGTCAGGGTCAGACTGGCACCGCGTGGATGAGGATCGGTGACCAGATGGTTGATCTCCTCAAGGCGACAGATCGAGACCCGGCTTTCCGCGCCGATTTTTCCGGAATCGCAAAGCAGAATATTCGACTGGGCGCGACGCATCATCGCCCGGGCGACCTCGGCCTCATGCAGCTCGTAATCAGTGACGCCGCGGTCGGCATGCAGGCCCACCGGCGAGATGACAGCGAAATCGGCAAGGAAGCGGTCGATCTGCGACAGGGTCATCTCGCCATAGGTCGCTGGCACATCGCGATGCGGCCGCCCCCCAAGCAGAAGGATATCGCATTCTCGCCCCGAAGACATGATGCGGGCAATCTCGAAGGAATTGGTGATCACGCGGATATTGCCCCGCGCGGCCAGTTCGCGCGCGAAAGCGATGGTGGTGGTGCCGGTGTCAATGAAGAGCGTCGATCCTTCGGGGACCAGGGTCAGGGCCTTGCGCCCGATGGCGATTTTCTGGGCCACATTCTCGGCGCGGCGCATTTCATAGGCCGGCTCGGGTTCGATCCCGGATCGCGCCAGGGTCGCCCCGCCATGGACGCGGTTCAGAAGCCCGCTTTCCTCCATTTCCAGAAGATCGCGCCGGATCGTCTCGCGCGAGACATCGAATTGTTCCGCGAGCTCGCCGGTCGAAACCTTCTGCCGGGCGGTCAGCTGACCGAGGATCTGCGCCTGCCGCTCATGCGACCACATGTGTCACCTCATTCTTCACTGGCTTTAAAGCCACAGAAATTCCACACAAAACCAAATCCATGTGGCAATCCACTCTAAAATGCGTCGGTTTGGTCCAGTATCTTCATCAATCTGTCGCGTGACCGCACGCAATTTGCTCAATATCGCAAGTGAATCCACATTTTTTCGCGGCTGACAAACTAATTTTGTTGCGCGCTTCGGCGAATCTCTACTAATTTGCCGAAGAAATGCCTCGCAGGTGCAACAAATGCCACGAGATTCCAAATCAGATCCCGGTAATGACCTGCGTTTCCTGACGCAGGCAGCTGAGGCTGCGAAGGAAATTACCCTGTCCTGGTTCCGTCGCCCGATCGAGGTCGAGGACAAGGAAGACAAGTCGCCGGTCACCATCGCTGACCGCGCGACCGAAGCCATGCTGCGCCGCATGATCGCGGAAAGATTCCCCGAAGACGGGATCTTCGGCGAGGAAGAAGCACCGAGCAATCTCGACAGCCGTCGCATCTGGGTGGTGGATCCGATTGACGGCACCAAGAGCTTTGTGACCGGCCATCCGCTTTACGGCTGCCTGATTGCGCTTCTGGAAGACGGCGTTCCGGTGCTGGGTCAGATCGACATGCCGGCGATCGGCGAACGCTGGCAGGGTTATGCGGGCCAGCCCAGCACCTTCAACGGGGTGCCCTGTCAGACGCGCGCCTGCAAGACAATCGCCGATGCCTGGATTTATACGACCAACCCGTTCGCCTTCCCTGACCGCTCGAAACCCGCCTTTGACGCGGTCAGTGCGAAGGGCCGGCTGACCCGCTATGGGGGTGACTGCTACAATTACGGGCTGCTGGCCTCGGGGCATTGCGATCTCGTCATCGAAACCGGGCTACAACCTTTCGACTATCTGCCGCTGGTCGCTGTGGTTGAAGGCGCCGGGGGCGTGATCACCGACTGGGACGGCCGCCCGCTCACCTTGCAATCTGCCGGTGATGTCGTCGCCTCGGCCACGCCAGAGCTGCATGCCGAAGTGTTGCGCCATCTGTCGGGACAAGCGCCGGAGCACCCTGGCTGATACAGAAAAACCCCGCACGCATGGGGCCAAATCATCATGCGGCGACAAATAACCAAAGCCCGGAAAAGCCAGAAATTGGCACCGGGCATCCAACATGGAGAGAAAAATGATCAGCAGACGGAAGTTTATGAACTATTCAGCGGGATTTGGCGCGCTTGCCGCCATGCCGCAGATCAATACGAATTTCCTGTTTGGCCCGGCCATGGCCCAGACGACAAAACCCATCACCTTCCTTTCGGCCGAGAACATCACCGGCAACTGGGATCCGACCGCGCATACCACGCTGTCGCAGACCAATATCGAAGGCTTCGTGATGGGCTATCTGACCCGCGCGCCGATGACGCCGGAAAAGCCCGATGAAGTGGTTTATGAACTCGCGACCGAGATCAGGGAAATCGACGCCCATACGCTGGAGATCAAACTCCGCGAAGGCGTGACCTTCCATGACGGCAAGCCCTTTACCGCGAAAGACGTGAAAGCGACGCTGGAATATGGTTCGGGGCTGGACCGTCCGAAGCAGGTCTATCCGGGTGCGACCGACACGTTCGAAGTCACCACGCCGGATGATTTCACCGTCGTGATCGACACTTCGAAAGGCGGCTACGGCGCGTCTTTGTTCATCTTCCTCGCCTCCTATCTGCCGATCCTCGCGGCGGATGACGTGGCGGGCGGCCCCTCGGGCCCGCTGTCGCAGCGTCTGAACGGCACCGGACCGTTCAAATTCGTCGAACAGCGCGGCAATGACACCGTGATGGAGGCCTTCCCGGGCTATTTCAAAGGCGCGCCGACCGTGCCGGGCGTCAATTTCTCGTTTGTCGGCGACGGCACCACGCGGATGCTTTCGCTGATGTCCGGCCAGGCCGATATCATCGAACGCCTGGAGCCCGAACAGGCCGAAACGCTGGAAGCTGAGGACGGCATCGTCATCAAGCGCCAGGTCTCGGTCGAGAACAAATATCTCTGGTTCCGCTGCTCGAAAGCGCCTTTCGACAATCCGCTGGTGCGCAAAGCCGCCTGCCACGCTATCGACCGTGAACTGATCCTGGAAGTGATGGGCTCGGCCGGTCACGCCTCGGCAAACTTTGTCTCGCCGATCAAATTCGGCTATATCGACCTTGAAAACTACCCGGAATACAACCCCGAGGAATGCCAGCGCCTGCTGGCCGAGGCCGGCTATCCGAATGGCGAGGGCCTGCCGGAGCTGGAATATATCACCTCGACCGGCTTCTACCCGAAAACCAAGGAATATGGCGAGGTCATCACCGCGCTGATGCAGGAACAGGGCTTCAAGGTCACGCTCAATGTGATGGAAGTCGCGGCCTGGAATGAGCGTCTCTATGACCGGCCGGGCGGTGGTCCGGGCCATATGGTCGATTGCGGCTGGTCCACGGGTTCGCCTGAGCCGGATCTGGTGCTGCGCTCGCATTTCCATTCCTCGTCGAAACGGATCTGCGGTATCGAAGATGCCGAGATTGACGCGGCGCTGGATGAGGAACGCAATTCGCCTTCCCTCGAAGCACGCAAGACCTCGCTTCAGACCAATCTGATGCCGATGCTGGCCGACAAGGTTCCGGCGCTGTCCTTGTTCACCTCAGTGCTGATGCACGGGATGCGCGAGAACCTCTCGGGGCTGATCATGTATCCCGACGGGCAGATTGACGCGTCCCAAGGCACCTTCGGCTGACAAAGCCTCTGGCAGAGGGCGCCCGCGCTCTCTGCCAGCCCATCCAGCAACACTTTCTGCCAGAACGTCCGGGGTTTGAATGTTCATCCTTAGGTTCCTTGTGCGCCGCCTTTTGCAAGGCGTCGTGATTGTCTTTCTCGTATCGGCGCTGATCTTCACGCTTTTGCGCGTGGTGCCCGGCGATCCGGTGCGCCTCATGGCGGGCGGCATGGCCCCCGAGGCGCTGATTGAGGAGATCGCGACCGAGATGGGTCTGCGCGACCCGATCCCGGTGCAATTCACGCGCTATATCACCGGGGTGTTCCAGGGCGATTTCGGACAGAGCTTTGTCCGTCCCGCCTCGGGTGCGGCGGTGGGGGGGGCGAGTTTTGACGACTCGACCCGGGGAGAACGGGCAAGGGTGCTGGACCTGATCGCCCAGACCGCGCCGATGACGATCCAGCTTGCACTGCTTGCGATGGTTTTCGCGCTGATCATCGCGCTGCCGATTGGCGTGGCAGGCGGGCTTTACCCGGGCAGATGGCCTGACCGGATGGCGCTTTACCTTTCATCGCTTTTCGTCAGCCTGCCGAATTTCTGGCTCGGCATCGTGCTGGCGCTGGTGGTCTCCGTGAAATGGCAGCTGGTGCCCTCTATCGGCTATCACAACTTCGCCTATACGATCCTGCCGGCCTTCGTGCTGGCCATCGAGATCGCGCCCTTCCTGATCCGCACGCTGACGGTCTCGGTCGCGGGGGTGATGGCACAGAACTTCATCGACATCGCCCGGGTCCGGGGGCTGTCGCGCAACCAGATCGTGTTCCGCCACGCGCTGAAAAACGCTGCGGTGCCGCTTTTGAATCTGCTCGGCGTGCAGTTTTCGATGCTCTTGGGTGGCGTTCTGGTGATCGAGTTCATCTTTGATTACCCCGGCCTTGGCCTTCTGACGATCAACGCGGTGATGCAGCGTGACTTCCCGCTGATCCAGGGCATCGCGATCATCACCGCTGCCGCCTTCGTCCTGATCAATATCGTGGTCGACCTTGCTGCGACCGCCATCGACCCGAGGCTGGATTACTGATGAGCGTCACAACACTTGACCCCGCCGCCCGCGTCGCCGCCGCTCAGACCGTATCCTCGCGGATCTGGCGCGAGGCCTTCGCCTCGATCGAGTTCCGCATCGGGCTGATGGTCTTCGTCCTTCTGGTGCTGGCCGCCGCGCTTTACCCCGAACTCAGCGGGCTGGACCCGACGAAGCTCTCGGTGCGCGAGAAACTGATCCCGCCCTTGTTCCTTGGGGAAGGCTGGACATGGAAACACCCGCTCGGCACCGATCAGCTGGGGCGCGACATGCTGTCACGCTCGCTGACCGGGCTGCGCTATTCGCTGCTGATCGGCGTCGCAACAACGGTTCTGATGCTGATCGTCGGCGCGTTGATCGGGCTCTTTGCCGGCTATTATGGTGGCCGCGTGGATATGGTGCTGATGCGGCTCACAGATGCGCAGCTGGCGATCCCGATGATCATTCTGGCAATCACCATTCTGGGCGTCTCGCGACCAACCATTCCCTCGATCATCCTTGTCCTCGGGCTGGCGGGCTGGCCGGTCTATGCACGGGTGATGCGCTCGACCGTGATGGCGGAAGCGAAAAAGGAATATGTGCGCGGCGCCATGGTGCTGGGCGCGACAAACCTTCGGATCATGTTTCTTCTCATCCTGCCGCTTCTCTTGCCGCCGATGGCATTTGTTGCGGTGCTGGATATCGCGCGGATGATGATCTTTGAATCGGTGCTGGGCTTTATCGGCCTTGGGGTACAGCCACCGACGCCTACCTTTGGCAATATCATCTCCGACGGGCGTAAATACATCATGAACGCCTGGTGGATCGCCACCATGCCCGGCGTTTTCCTTGTGATCACGCTGACCAGTATCAACCTGATGGGCGCCGCACTGGAGCGTGCCCGCAACAAGATCTACGGGGGGGCATGAAGATGGAAGAGGCGATGAAATCTGCTCCGGTCCTTCAGGTCTCGAACCTGACCGTTGCCGCCGGAGAGCGCGAGATCCTTTCGGCTATTTCCTTTGAGATCCACCCGCGCGAGATCCTGTCGGTCATCGGCGAAAGCGGGTCGGGCAAAACCGTGCTGGCCCGCGCGATTGCCAGCTGGCTGTCGGATCCCCTGCGGATCACCGGCGGCGAGATCCGCTTTCGCGGCGATGATCTGGTGAAGAACCCCGGTCTTGCGCGCAGGCTGGCGGGACGCGAGATTGCCTATGTCGGCGGCAACCCCGCCGGTGCCCTGGACCCGACGATGACCGTTGGCGCGCAGCTGGTGGAGAAACTCCGCGCGGTCAGGCCCGATATTTCGGCGACAGAGGCAAAGAAAAAGGCGATCCAGCTGCTGAATGCGGTGCGGATTCCATCTGCCCATAAGCGGTTCGAAGAATATCCGTTCCAGTATTCCGGCGGCATGATGCAGCGCGCGATGATCGTCGATGCGCTGATCTCGGACCCGGCTTTGCTGATCGCCGACAATATCACCCAGCCGCTTGACGTGACGGTGGCGGCGCAGATCCTGAAACTGATGCGCGACCTGAATGCGCAATTCTCGACGGCCGTGCTGTTCATCTGCTCGTCGCTGCCGGTGGCCTGCGATGCCTCTGACCGGGTTATGGTGCTCAATGCCGGCAAAGTAGCCGAGATGCAGCCGCCCCGCGCGCTGATCGAAGACCCGAAAAGCGCCTATACCGCCAAACTGATCCAGGAACTGCCGAAGCTCTGGGATGAAAGCACCCGCGCGCCGGGGGAAGAACGCGATGCTCCGGTGCCGGTCCTTTCGATCCGCGATGTCGCGAAAGCCTATAAGATCCGCCGTCGCGGCGAGGCCGGGCTTTCTGTGGTTCAGGCCGTCCGGAACGTGTCTTTCGATGTCTTTCAGGGCGACAACTTCGGGGTCGTGGGTGAATCCGGTTGCGGCAAATCCTCGCTGATGCGGCTTCTGACCGGGCTGGAACGCCCGGATCATGGCCAGATCATCTTTGACGGCGAGGATGTGGGCGCGGCCAGCGCCGCCACGCTGCGGGGAATGCGCAAGAAATTCCAGCTGGTGCTGCAGGACCCCTACGGATCGCTGCCGCCGCAATGGCCGATCGGCAAGATCCTGGAAGAGCCGCTGAAAATCCACGGCATCGGATCGGCCACTGAACGCCGCGACCGCGCGCGGGCGGTGATGAACGAGGTCGGGCTGCCCGACAGCTACTACAACCACCTGACCGGCGGGCTCTCGGCAGGCCAGCGCCAGCGTCTGAACGTGGCCCGCGCTATGATCCTGGAGCCGAAGCTTCTGATCATGGACGAGACGCTTTCGGCGCTTGATCAGACCGAACAGGGCAAGTTGCTGGATCTGTTCGAACGCCTCCAGGCCCAGCACGGGTTCACCTATATCTTCATCTCGCATGACCTGACGATGGTGCGCCGCGTCTGTTCGCGGATCGCGGTGATGTATCTGGGCGAAGTGGTCGAGGTAGCGCCGAATGAGCGGCTGTTCTTTGACCCCGGCCACCCCTATAGCCGCGCGCTGCTGTCTGCCGCGCCGACGCTGGAGACAAGGCGCTATCGCCCCGAGGATTGCCTCCTTGAAGGCGAGCCCCCGTCTCCCATCGACCTGCCGCCCGGCTGTGCCTTTGCCAGCCGCTGTCCGCATGCCTTTGACCGTTGCCGCCAGGAAAATCCCGGCCTGACGGATCGCGGCGGGCGGGCATTGGCGGCCTGTTTCCTGAATGACCAGACCCCGGCTTCAGCCGCTTCGGAGAAGACCTATGCCTGACACCACAGTCCCAAGCAAAATCGACGCAGGTCTTCTGAACCGGCTGATGGACAAGATCTCGGAATTCGGAGCAACGCCGATGGGGGGCGTCGACCGCCCGGCGCTGACCGATGCTCATGCGGCAGCCCGCAACTGGTTCAAATCCGAGATGGCCGCGCGCGGCTATACGGTAAAGGTCGATGCCATCGGCAATCTCTTCGGCCAGATCGACCTCGCCGGCGAAGACGCGCCCCTGGTGATGATCGGCTCACATATCGACAGCCAGCCGCTCGGCGGGCGGTTCGATGGCGCCTACGGCGTGATGGCAGCACTGGCGGCAATCGAAAGCTACCGTGCCTGGTGCACAGAGACCGGTACAAAGCCGCAATGCAATTTCTGCGTCGCCGACTGGATGAATGAGGAAGGCGCGCGCTTTACCCCGAGCCTGCTCGGATCGTCGGTCTTCTCGGGCGAATATACCCTCGACTTCGCGCTGGCCCGCCAGGACCGCGATGGCAAATCGGTGGGCGATGAACTCAAACGCGTGGGCTATGCGGGCACCGATACCGCGCCCGAGCCGGTCGCCTATCTCGAAGTTCATATCGAAGGCGATGCCGAGCTGGAAAAGGCCGGCAAACATATCGCCCCCTTCGCCCGCCACTGGGGCGCGCTGAAGGTGAAGATCGAGGTGACCGGCGAGCAGGCACATACCGGCCCGACCAAAATGGCCGACCGCAAGGATGCGCTGCTCGGTGCGGCCTATATCATGGCTGAACTGAAGCATCTCGCCGATACCGCACCGGACACGCTGTACAGTTCCTGCGCGCGGCTCGATATTTCCCCGAACTCCGCCAATATCATTCCTGAAAAAGTGATCATGTTCTGCGAATTGCGGTCGCCGGAACAGGCGATGCTCGACTGGTCGGAAGCAGGGCTGAAAGCGGCGCTGCCCGGGCTGATGGCAAAGGCGGGCGTGGCCGGCGAGATCGTCTCGATTGACCGCCGCATCGCCGGGCGTTTCGACAAACGGCTGGTGAAGCTGGTCGAAATGGGCGCCGACGAAAACGGCTACGGGCGCATCGAACTTGATACGGTCGGTGGCCATGATGCCGTGACGATCCAGCGCCGGATTCCGTCGATTGTCTTCGTGGTGCCCTCGGTCGATGGCGTGATTCACCGTTACAACGAATATACCAGCCCGGAGGATCTGGCGAAGGGCGGCGATGTTCTTGTCGGGATGATCCGCCGGATCGACGCCGCCCGTGGTGACCTCGACCTCGCCGTCACGATCAATTCCTGAGGGGGACGCATGAGTCAGATTGTCACGGATGCCGATGTCGGGCGGGTGATTGCCGCCGCGCCGGGGCTGGACGGCGCGCAGGCGCGGCCTGGCCCGGCGGCGCTGGCTTCGCCCTCCTGTCGGGGGCTGGAAAGCGCGGCGGTTTTCCTCGATCTGCCTGATGGCGAAAGCCGGTTTCTGAAGATCATCCATCCCGAGATCCGGGATTTCCTTGACCTGCCGACCGGTTTCGCGGCGGCCAAGACGGCCGGCGAGGCCGGGGTCGCGCCCCGGGTTCTCTGGTCCGATCCGGAGGCAGGGGCGATCCTCTTCGCGGCGGCCGGTCCTGGCTGGCGCGAGGCGCGACTGTCCGACTGCCTTGACGCGGATTTTCGCAAGAACACCATGCAGGCGCTGCGGCGGCTGCATGAGGCCCCCGCCAATGTTGCGCGGTTCGAGCCTTTCGCACGGCTTGAGGCGCTGATTGCTGAGGCAGGCCGGTCGGGCGTTTCCCTCCCTGCGGATCTTGGCTGGATCATGTCGCTTCTGAATGCCGCCCGCCCGGTGCTGGAGGCAGCGCCGCTGGCGCTGTGCCGCAATGAAAGCACGGTCTCCAACCTCATGATCGGGCCGGATCAGGCCGCGCTGCTGGTCGATTTCGACCGGGCGGGCCTCAATGACCCGATGTATGATCTGGGCGCGGTCCTGGCTGAGATGCACGAGTTCGAGCGGGATATGCAGGCGACATTCCGCGGGTATGGCGGCGATGAGGCGGGCTTTGCCCGGGCGCGGCTCTGGTCGGTGGTCGATGACATGATCCAGGCCATCTTCTGCCGGATCTTCGGGCAGGTCTCGGTGCGCAAATCGCTGGAATGGCTGAAATTCGGCGAATGGCGCCTGATGCGGGCGCGGCTTGGGCTGCATCACCCCGGTTTCGAGGAAAAAATCCGGGTCGCGGAGGGTCGGGCATGATGAAAGCAGTGGGGAGCGCAGAGAGCCAGGCCGAGCGCGATATCGAAGCGGCAATGCTGGATGCGAGGGCGCTGTTCGGGGAAGGCGCCCGCTATGCACCGGTCTCGGGCGGGATTTCGAATTCGAACTGGCGGGTGCAATCGGCCTGTACCAGCCGTGACTGGTTCGTGAAAATCCCCGGCAACGGCACCGAGATGTTCATCGACCGTGTTGCGGCGATGGATGCCTCGCGCAAGGCCGCAGCCGCCGGGCTTGGTCCGAAGATCTACGAGGATCTGGCGCATCAGGGAGTGGAGATCAATGATTTCATCCCCGACCGGCGCCCCTCGACCCATGCCGATTTCGGCAATCCCGCCAATCGCGCGGCGGCGATTGCGGCCTATCGCCAGATGCATGCACTGCCCGCGCTCGGGCTGACCAAGACGGTCTTCGACATGATCGACGAGCATCATGTGCAGATGGCGGAACTCGGCGCGCCGGTGCCACGCCATGCCGAATGGATCGCGCTGAACACAAAGATGGCGCGCGATGCGATGCAGGCCTCGGGCCTTGATCTTGTGCCCTCGTTCAACGATCCGATGCCGGGAAATTTCATGATCGGCGCGGATGGCTCGATCATGCTGATCGATTATGAATATGCCTCGATGAATGATCGTTGCTATGATCTGGGCATCTGGTTCGGCGAGATGTTCTATACGCCCGAGGTCGAGGCCGAGCTGATCGAAGAGTATTTCGGCCGGGTAACACCCGAGATCGTGGCGCGGGTCACCGTTCATAAGGCGCTGGCCGATGTGAAATGGGCAGCCTGGTCGATGGTGCAGCTGAAAGTCTCGGCGCTGGATTTCGATTTCTATAAATATGGGGTGTGGAAGCTGATGCGCTTTCAGCAGATCACCAGCGATCCGGCCTGGAAAGAACAGTTGCGCAGGCTGTAATCGTCTGCGCAAATCGGTCGGCAGTTAAGGTGATGAGCCTGGAAGCGCTGGTCCTGAAATCACGCCCGAAGTGGGATCGGGGTCAGGCTGAGCTGCCTCAAGGCGTTTGGGGGAACGCATTGCCTCACTTGCTCCAGATGAACCGCCTTAATGCGCTCGGCACTGCCGGGATCCACCGCGTGGTCTGGAGTACAACGGGGAAAGGAGTAAATCCGCCCAACAGCCGACCTTCGCAAAAATGCCTCTTTGGCTCCGGCGAAGAACACAGGTGACTATGCAGGGGTGATAAGCTACCTTGTCGCATTGACCTGTCGGCGAGAGACTCTGATGGCCTCCGTAGAACGCAGTGCATCGTCGAGATGGTTCAAACTCGTCCCGGCTCTTCCACCGAATGCGCTCGTCATCGGTCTCGCGGTGTTTGCCGCATGTACATTGGGCATTCTGACAAGACCGGTCGGGTATCTTGCGATGATATGGCCCGCAAATGCGGTCATGCTTGGATTGCTCATTCGCCTGCCCGATACGCGCCGTCCCTCTGTGTGGCTGTTGGCGGCGATGGCCTATATGGCTGCAGACCTGATCGCGGGCACCAGCCTTGCACAGGCCTTACTGCTCAATACCGCAAATCTGTGCGGCGTCGGTACCGCCTGCCTTGTCTGCCGCTATCTTCCCAGGAATGCGCTGCTGATGCGGGAGCCGGCATCCGCACTGTATATTGTCCTGGTCTCGGTGTCGGCTGCCGCAGCTGCGGGACTTGTCGGCGCCATTGCCGACCCTGTCGTGCTGAGGCTCGGTGCTGCCAATGCGGGGACATTCTGGTTCACGACGGAACTCGTCAACTATATCGCCTTGTTGCCGGTCATACTCTCCGCGCCGGCGCCTCGTAGCCTGGGCGCAAATATCAGGTCGTTAAACCTGGTACCGGGCGCGCTTGCAGCTGTTCCTGTCCTGGCTCTGGCAGCATCCTGCGCCCTGGCGATGGTTGTGGGAGGGCCAGGCGCCTTCGCACTTGCTCTGCCGGCGCTTTTATGGTGCGGCCTGGCTTATTCCGTCTTCACTGCTTCCGCCCTCGCTTTCCTGTTCAGCTGCTGGTTGCTGACCGTCATATGCGCGACCTATCTTCACGGTGCCGAAGGCGTCTATGACGAGCATGCGATTGTTTCCATGCGATTGGCGGCCTTCATGGTCGCATTGGCGCCGATCACATTGTCTATCGTGATGCGCAATCGCGATGACCTGATCAGCAAGCTCTTGCTTGCCCGACAACGCGTCGACATTGCCCTCGAGGCCGGAGGGATCATCGCCACATGGGACCTGAACCTGGCGCGGCGGGATCTCAGCGTGGAAGGCACGTTCCTGGAACGTTTCGGAATTGAGGCGCAGGCCGGGACCGGCATTCCCCTTGAGAGACTTTCGCAGATCCTTCACCCGGATGACCGAGAGCGGGTCCTCGATGCTCTCGGTGGCGCGATCGCGACCGGCTCTGACTATCACTGCCGCTACAGGATTGCGACGCCCACAGGTGAAAACCGATGGGTTGCAGCCTTTGGCAAAGTGGCGCGTGACGGGCAAGGCGCGGCGTCCCATCTGAGCGGCATCCTGATCGATATCACCGAGTTAACAGACGCCGTCGAGACACTTGAGCAAAGCAACAAACGTTTCAATATCGTGAGCGAGTCCATCCCTCAGATCGTCTGGAGCACGGACGCCGATGGGCGGCACGACTACTTCAATTGCCGGTGGACTGAATTTACCGGCATCGCCCCGGAAGAGATCACGGCAGAAACCTGGAAAAGCCTGGTTCACCCTGAAGACAAGGCGCGGGTCGATGCTACCTGGAAAGCCTGCCTTATGACAGGGGAAACCTACGCGATCGATTATCGCTTCCGGTATCATGACGGCAGCTATCGCTGGCTTAAGGTTCTTGCCAAACCGCTTCGGAACGCCGAAGGCGCGATCACGCGCTGGTATGGAACCTCCACGGATATCGATGCCGTCAAACAACTGGAAGCCGAGCGTGAGATCATCGCCCGGGAACTGGACCACCGGATCGGCAACCTGTTCGCACTTGTGAATGGCCTGGTCAGCCTCACGGCCCGCGACGGCTCTGACGTGAAGGCGGTGACGGAATCACTTCGGGGCCGACTGAGAGCGCTCCACGATGCCCATGGCCTTATCAGGCACAAGCAGGACGGAACAGCAGCCACGATAGCGGAACTGTTGCGTCGACTTCTCGCGCCTTACGATAAAGGGGACGATCACATTACGATCACTGGCGATGATCTGCCGCTCGACCCGTCAGCCATGACCGCGATCGCTCTCATATTCCATGAGCTGGGGACGAATGCCGTCAAATATGGGGCCCTCAAGGACAGCCAGGGCCTGCTCCGTGTCGAACTCTGCCAGATCGAAGATCGCTTCAGCATTCGCTGGGTGGAAGTGACGCATTTACCTGCCTCGACTGACAAGGGCACAGGCTTTGGCTCGAAACTGTTCAATTCGATCGTCGAAGGGCAGCTTCGGGGTCACGCGGTGCGGTCATCCACTCAGGATGGCCTGACCATCGAGATCAATCTGCCGGTCTCGGCGCTAACTGGCTTCGGCAAGCGGCAATAACACTGAATAGTCCCGTATTCGTGAACGCCATCCTCGCTGGCGTTGAGGCAAGAAGGCGATGACTCCGGCGTCGAAGCAGGCGCTGCGCCGATTATCTCAGGCGCCCCGAAATCCTCCGGGCGATCAGCAAGACGCCCTCCCATGCCAGCCCGAGCAATCCGCCTCCAAGAAAGAAAAGCGAAATCAGCATCAGCCAGCCCATGACGGCCATCGTGTAAAGCACGCCGCCGATATCGGTTCCCAACAGGATACAGGGCTGGGCAAAGCCCTCATGCAGGGCGCAGCCGTTCCAGTCCGCAATCAGCCCGGCCAGGGCAACCGAAGCGAGTGGTGAGATCCCGATGACGACCATCAGGATCAGCAGCCAAATCCGGCGTGAGGTCTTCACCCCGGCACCCGGATCATGCGCGGCGGCGGTTCATGGCCGCAGCAGCCGCCAATGCGACAAGGCCCGCGCCGATCATCGCCCAGTCAACGAGATGCGCCGTCAGGTCGCCCTGATTGGCCTGCGAGATCCGGCGTGCTGCCGCCTGGGCATCATCGCCCGATGCCTGGGCATCCATCATCGCCACCATGCCGGCATCGCCGCATTTGGGCAGCAAAAGCGCCAGGGCCTCGGCATCGTCACCGCTTTGCGCGCGGACCTGCGCTTCGCAGCGTGCCTGGTCTGCCGCGCTGACGCCTGCACCGGCAAATTGCCGATAACCGCCAAAGCCCAGCAATGCGAGGCCAATGATAACAAGAAGAAGTTTCCGCATGACGCAGTCCATTTGGTATGTTTCCACGCCCTGTAGCACAGATGTTCTGCCGGAACAGTCACTCCCGGATTTGGGCCGGGCGCATCCCGTGTCTCTCGGCAGGATCACGCCGGATGCATTGCGTCCCTGCTTGGAACCGGCCTCCTTCCGGTCCATCCTGCCCAGCATCGGCAGCCGGCCTGTGATCGTGGCCCGGGACGTCACCATTTGTGAGTTTTGATGATCAGGATCACCTTGCCCGCCCTTGCTTTGCTTGCGTCCGGGGTCTGCTCTCCGGCCCTGGCGCAGGAACCTTTGCCCCATCAGCCGCTGGAAACCCGCCATATCTGCGCTGCCCAACCGATTTACGCGGCACCTGCCGGGTCGGCAGCACGCGAACTGGCGGCGGGCGAAGCGGTCACTTTACGCGACGTGACCTTCGGCCCGGATGGTGCCGCATGGTTCGCTGTGGATTACGCGACCGGAAAGGGGCTGGAGCGGGCAGTGGGCTATCTGGAGATTGCCGGGGTCACGCATTTCTGCCCGCCGACGACTGCAAGTGACAGCCGCGACCGGATCTATCTCGCTCCGCCGAACACCTGCCATCTAGTTGCGGGCCATGCCGATACGCTGTCTGAGCTGAACGATCTCGCGGCCTCCCTGCCTGCCTTTGGCCCCTCTGCGTCCGGTTATCGGCTGCAGGCGGGAGGCTATGCGCTGGTATTGGGTCTTCTGAGCACCGGGGCCAGCGAAAGGACAATCCGCCTTTCCGATCGGCTGCCAGAGGGCAGTTCCTGTGTCTCCGGTGCCGGTTTCAGCGCGGCGCTGGTCCGGGATGATGCCGGATTTGTCGAAGCAGGGCCGGGCGGAGCGCAGGAGGCTGCGGCCTTGCTGGCCGAAGCCCGTCTGGCCGGGGATCCTGCGGGGATGAAACAGGCCTGCGATCTGGGCCTCGGCACGGCCTGCACCGCATTTGCCGGCCTGATCTATGATGCGCCGGAAGGGCCGGGCCGTGGGCCCGCCGTGGTCACACGCTATGCTCTGTTGGGCTGTATGGCCAGTGACCTGGAAGGGTGTCGGCTGGCGATCAACCGGCAGGACAATACGACAGAGCTTGCGCAGGATCAGGCGCTGCCGGGCGGGGTCACTGCGGAGGATCGCGTGACGGCGGAGCTGTCGAAGCTTCTTTGCGATGCGCAGGACCGCGTGGGCTGTATCCTGCTGGCGCGGAACACGGCGGCAGATCGCAGCCCGTCCCTCGTCGAGGCGGCATCGAATTTCGCGGCCAATCTGACCGCCTGCCAGCAAGGGATCGGCTGGATTTGCGAGGGGCTGGAAGAGGGCTTTCGCGCGGTGACAGTGGCACGGGGCGCGGCGGATCTGACCCCGGACGAACGGTTCGCGCTGGCGGGCATCGAGGCGGGCATATGCACCCAGGGCCCCCGCGATCCAAATCAGCGCAGCTGCAAATCAGCCTACTATCTTTACCGCGATTTCCTGACCTATGGCGATCCCGATGCGCGGGGTCCGGCGCGTGTGACCCGGGCCAGTGCCTTCCTGACTGAAGGCTGCGCAGCCGGCGATCCCGCGGCCTGCGCCACCCTGTCAAAGCTGCCCGATTTCTGGCGGGTGTCCGAGCGGCAGGCCGCGGCCGCCCGCGCGATTGCGCTCTGTGACGCTCAGGAAAACAAGGACAGCATCTGCGAAAGCCTTGGCGGGGCCATGGACGTGACACTCTCCGAGGCCCGTCCGGCCTTGCGCACCCGATATGATGCCCTTGCCCTATCCTGCCTGTCCCCCGAGGATGGGTCCTCGCAGGATTGCAGTCAGGCGCTGTATGTCTATGCGGCGCTGGAGGCCGCGGACGGTCTGGATACGGTCGAAGCGATGCTGAAAGAGGCCTGTTCGCGCAGCAATATCAAGGGCTGCGCGCCGCTGGCGGGCCTTTACGCTAAGGTCGGATATGAAACCCAGGGCGTGACCATTCCCGCCCGCGACGATCCAGAGGCCTGGCTTGTGACCCTGCGCATGGGCTGCCGGGATGCACGCGATATGGCGCGGGCCGCCAATACCTGCAGCCAGCTTGCGGATGCCATGGCAGAGCGCGATGACGGGGAAGGCGCACTCTATATCCGGTCGATGGCCTGCGAGGCGCTGATGGCCAGCGGAAATGATCAGGACAGCCCGGCCTGCTATGATGCGGCAAAGCTGGCGCTGGCGGATCAGACGCGTTTGCCCGACGCCCTGCGATGGGCCCGGTTCACCTGCAACAGCGCTGACGCTTCGGTCGCGCCCTATGGGTGCAGGCTGGCCGGGGATCTGCTTGCCGATGGGGCAGTCCCGCCCACTGATCCTGCGCTTGCCCTGGCCGCTTATCAGCGCGGCTGCTTTCATCACCGAGTCGACACCACCGATGGGGCGGCCTGCCTGATCTATGGCGGGATGCTGACTGACAGCGTGCGCCGGGGCGAGACACTGCCCGTGCCGCTCGCCTTCGCATCTTCCGCAGAGGAAGAAGATCCGCCGCCGCCGTTGGTGCTGTCAGAGGCCTCGCGCGCCTTTGACATGGGCTGCATGGACAATATTGCGCAGGCCTGCGCCGCCAATACGCAGCTTTTGGAGGAATGGAGTGCGGGCGATCTGCCCTCTGACCCGTTCACCTGTCAGGTCAGAGCTGTGAGCGGCGAGGTGATCTCGGACAAACCCTGTCATGGCTTTATCTTCTGGCAGGCTTCGGCAGAGATGCAGAAGCTGCGGGAGCAGGTCGCGCTGAACGTCTATGTCTGGCCGGACGGGGATCGCAGCGTGACCTATGTCCAGGACGGCATCTGGCGCCTGAACGAGGTCAGAACCGATGGTCCGGTGACCGAAGCGACGGGGCGCTGCTGGCACAACCCGATCTCGACCCGCAGTTTCTGCGTGGCGCCGGCACAGTGAGGATGCGGCATCGGCGGATCGGATGATGGTGCGGTTTGCAGCGCCCCAGAAACACGGGATGCAGATAATATATTATAGACAAACCGGAATGCCCCTGCCGCTCGTTCCAGGTGCGATTTTTAATATAGATATTTGATTTTAAATATTAATTTAAATTCAGATCTGGATCGAATAATAGATAACTTTGCAAATTGAGCGCGCGCCCGGTTCCCTGTCTGCTTGATCGCAGCCCTGCCGGAGGACCCCGATGCAAATGCGTGCGAGCCCTGTCTATAATCTGCCCCTGATGGATCTGCTGTTCCGCGCCCAGAGCGTGCATCGGGAAAATTTCGACCCGAACCGCATCCAATGCGCGAAACTCCTGTCGATCAAAACCGGCGGCTGCCCGGAAGACTGCGCCTATTGTGCGCAATCGGCGCGCAACGGATCAAAACTCAGCGCCTCGAAAATGATGGAGGTGCAGAAGGTCCTGGCCGAGGCTAAAAAGGCCAAAGACGCGGGGGCGACGCGCTATTGCATGGGGGCCGGGTGGCGCTCACCGAAAGCGCGCGACATGCCGGCGGTCATCGCCATGGTCGAGGGGGTGAAGGCCCTCGGGCTTGAGACCTGCATGACGCTGGGGATGCTGGATGATGACCAGGTGGTTCAGCTCAGGGCGGCGGGGCTTGATTATTACAACCATAATATCGACACCTCCGAGAGCTTTTACCCCTCGATCATCACCACCCGCAGCTTTGCCGACCGGCTGGAGACGCTGGAACGCGTCCGCATGGCGGGGATCAATGTCTGTTCCGGCGGGATCATCGGCATGGGAGAGAGCCCTGAGGACCGGATCTCGATGATCCAGACCCTGGCCGATCTGCCCGAGCCGCCAAAATCCATCCCGATCAACATGTTGATGCCAATGGCAGACACACCCCTGGCAGATGTGGCGCCGCTTGATCCGATCGAGATGGTGCGCACGATTGCCACCATGCGTATTCTGGCGCCGAAATCCTATGTCCGGCTTTCGGCGGGACGCAGCGCGATGTCGGATGAGCTGCAGGCGATGTGCTTTTTTGCCGGTGCCAATTCGATCTTTGTCGGCGATACGCTGCTGACAGCGGATAATCCCGGCGACAGCAAAGACGCGCAGCTTTTCGCAAGGCTCGGCCTGCGCGCCGAAGAACTGCGTACTTGTGGGGCGGCGGCGTGAGCCTTTTTCCCCGACATGCCGAACGGCTTGCGGTCACCGCAGCGCGAGGGCGCGCCCGCGCGCTGTTGCCGGCACTGGGGCGTGACTTTGCCTCGAATGATTATCTGGGCCTGAGCGCATCCGCCGTCCTCGCCGATGCGGTGCAGGCGGCCATCGCCCGCGGTGTGCCGGTGGGGTCGGGCGGATCGCGGCTGCTGCGCGGCAATGATCCGGAATTTGCGGCGCTGGAGGCCGAAGCCGCCGATTTCTTCGGCACCGAATCCTCTCTGTTCATGGGCGGTGGCTTTCAGGCCAATCAGGCG
This sequence comes from Rhodobacter sp. 24-YEA-8, assembly GCF_900105075.1. Taxonomy (NCBI): domain Bacteria; kingdom Pseudomonadati; phylum Pseudomonadota; class Alphaproteobacteria; order Rhodobacterales; genus Rhodobacter; species Rhodobacter sp. 24-YEA-8. The sequence goes on along the minus strand of NZ_FNSK01000005.1, from coordinate 208,008 downwards.
ATCTTCTCGGCCCTGCCGATGGCAGATGATCTGGTGCTTTATGATGCAAGGATCCATGCCAGTGTGCATGAGGGGATGCGGCTCGGCCCGGCGCAAAGCCTGGAATTCCGCCATAACGACGCGCAGCATGCAGAGGATCAGATCCGCGACTGGCGCGTCAATGGCGGTCGCGGGCGGATCTGGATCGCGCTTGAGACGCTCTGTTCGATGGATGGGGATTTCGCGCCACTGGCCGATTTCATCGCACTGGCGCGGGCTTACGATGCCGTACTGGTCCTGGATGAAGCCCATGCCACCGGGCTTTACGGGCCGATGGGGCGCGGGCTTGCCGATGTGCCGGGCGATATTGCATCGATTGTGGTCCATACCTGCGGCAAGGCGCTCGGGGCCGGTGGCGCGCTGATCTGCGCCGGGCGCATCGTGACCGAGACACTGATCAACCGCGCGCGCCCCTTCATCTATGCCACCGCCCCTTCGCCGCTGGTTGCGGCGGCGGTACGTGCGGCGCTTTTGCTGTTGCAGACACGGCCCGCACTGATCAGACATGCCAAAGACCTGCGCCTTCATGCCCATCGCGCCGCCAGTAGCGTGGGGCTTAAGCTCGGCCGCAGCCAGATCCTCCCTCTGATCATAGGTCAGGATCATGCGGCGCTCAGGGCCGCGCATGACCTGCGCGAGGCGGGGTTCGATCTGCGCGCTATCCGGCCGCCCACTGTCGCGAAAGGCTCTGCGCGTCTGCGCATCTCGATCACCGGTGGGCTGCAGGTCACGGATATCGATGCGCTTTTCGCGGCCATCGCGGGGATGAAAACAGGGTATCCGACATGAGTTCTGCCATCATCATTACCGGCACAGATACCGGGATCGGCAAGACCGTGTTCAGCGCCGGGCTGACGCTGGCTTTGCAGGCAAGCTATTGGAAACCCGTCCAGGCCGGGCTTGACGAAGAGACCGACAGCGAGACCGTCGCCCGCCTGACCGGCCGCCCCACCCTGCCCGAGACATATCGGCTGAAGCTTCCGGCTTCGCCGCATCATGCGGCGGCGCGCGAGGGGATCAGGATCACGGCGATGCCGCTGCCCCCGGTCGACGGCCCGCTGGTGGTCGAGGGGGCGGGGGGCGCGCTGGTGCCCCTGGATGGCAGCTTCCTTTACGCCGATCAGATGGCGAAATGGCAGGCCCCGGTCATCGTGGTGGCTCGGACCGCACTTGGCACGATCAATCACAGCCTGCTGACGATCGAAGCCCTGCGCGCGCGCCGCGTGCCGCTGCTGGGCATCGTCTTTATCGGCGAGGAAATGCAGGACAGCCAGCACAGCATCTGCCGGATCGCCGCCCTGCCAGCCCTTGGTCGCCTGCCGCGCCTCACGAATGTCACCCGCAGCGCGCTGGAACAGGCCTTTCCGGCTATCGACCTGGCGACCATCAAGGCTGCGCTGTGATGGAGGATCTGGCCTTTGACCGCAGCCATATCTGGCATCCCTACAGTTCGATTGCGCATCCGGCGCCGCAGCACAGGATCAGGCGGGCCGAGGGTATCTGGCTGACGCTCGATGATGGCCGGCGGATGATCGACGCCATGTCCTCCTGGTGGTGCGCGGCCTTTGGCCATGCGCCGCCCTCGCTGGTCAAAGCGCTGCAGGACCAGGCGGCGCAGCTGCCGCATGTCATGTTCGGCGGGCTGACCCATCAGCCGGCCATCGACCTCAGTCGCCGGCTGACAGCTGTACTGCCGGAGGGGCTCGACCGGATCTTCTATGCCGACAGTGGCTCAGTCGCGGTTGAGGTGGCGGTGAAACTGGCCATTCAGGTCCAGATCGCGCGTGGCCATCGCAGGCGCACTGCCCTGGCGACCGTGCGCGGCGGCTATCATGGTGACACATGGAAGGCGATGAGCCTTTGCGATCCAGAGACCGGCATGCACAGCCATTTCGGCCGTGCCATTGCGCCGCAGCACTTCGCCGCCCGCCCGCCGGTGTCCTATGGCGCCGACTGGCCCGAGGACCCGGCGCTGAACGGCCTGGGCGAGGTTGAGGCGCTGCTGTCCCGCCATGACGCAGAGATTGCGGCCTTCATCATCGAACCTGTCGTCCAGGGCGCAGGGGGAATGTATTTCTATCATCCCGCCTATCTCAGGGGCCTGCGGGCGATCTGTGACCGTCATGCGGTTCTGCTGATCTTCGATGAAATCGCGACCGGGTTCAGCCGCACCGGTGCGCCCTTTGCGGCCGATCTGGCGGGGGTCAGGCCCGATATCATGTGCCTCGGCAAGGCGCTGACCGGCGGCATGATGAGCCTTGCCGCCACCACAGCCACGCGCGATCTCGCCTGTGAGGCGGGCATATTGATGCATGGCCCGACCTTTATGGCCAATCCGCTGGCCTGCGCCGTTGCCGCCGCCGCCATGGGTCTGTGGCAAAGCGCGGACTGGAGCGCCCGGGCCCGCGATATCGGCGCGCAGTTGCAGCGTGACCTCGCACCCGCTGCCGGGCTGCCTTCGGTGGCCGGGCTGCGCGTTCTGGGCGCAATCGGGGTGATCGAGATGAAAACGCCCCTGCCGATGGACAAGGTGCACCGTTTCTGCGCCGAAACCGGCGTCTGGCTGCGGCCCTTCGGCAAGCTGCTCTATGCCATGCCGCCGCTGACGATCGGCCCGGACGAGCTGACGCAGGTCAGCGCGGCAATGCTTGCCATCGCAAAGGGGCTCTGATGCGGGCGCAATGGCTGCAAAGATCCGGCAGCGAAGATCTGATCCTGTTTTATGGGGGCTGGGCCGTCGGCGCAGGCGCTGTTCACCATCTGCATGGCGGTGATGATGTCCTGGTTCTGGACGATTACCGCGATGAAACCCTGCCCGGGCTGCTGTTGCGCCCCTATCGCCGGTTGCATGTGATTGCCTGGTCGATGGGCGTGGCTGTCGCCGCGCGCCATCTGGACCATCTGGCACCGGCGCGGGCCACAGCCATCTGCGGCGCGCCCGATCCGCGCGCGGCCATCGGCCCCCAAACCTATGACGCCACGGCAGCGTCGCTGACCGCAGAGAGCCTGCAGCGCTTCGCCCGTCGCGCCGGGGCCGACCTGCCGGAACAGACCGAGCCCGGCGCCCTCGCGCAGGAATTGCAAAATCTTGCCCTGCGCGACGCAGCGCCCGCCGCCGCATTCACCCATATCATCGCCGGACGGCGCGACCGTATCTTTCCACAACGCCGGATGGCTGAGGGCTGGCCGGCCCGGGAGATCACCTGGCTCGACTGCGGCCATAATCCCTTTCCCCTCTGGCGGGCCTGGAGCGAGATCAGATGATGATGGCGCGGATCGCGGCGGAATTCTCCCGCCACCATCACAGTTATGAGGGGGCGGCGCTGGCGCAGGCCCGGATTGCCGTAGGCCTGGCCGAAGGTATCTTCTCCCATATCAGCACTGCCCGCAGGGTGCTGGAGCTTGGCCATGGCACCGGCCTTCTGACACGGCAACTTGCCCGCCTGAACTCCGGGGATATCTGGCTGAACGATCTTGTCGCCCCGCTGCCGCAGCTGGCCTGGCCGGGGCAGGGGCGCGTATATCCTCTGCCCGGAGACGCCGCCGCCTGTGATTTCCCGCGCGATCTGGATCTGCTCGCCAGCGCCTCGATGCTGCAATGGATCGCCGATCCGCGTGGCTTGCTGGCCAAAGCGGTGCGGGCCCTGCGCCCCACAGGCCTGTTGGCGCTGTCAGGCTTTGGCCCTGACAATTTCCCCGAATTTTCCGGCTGGGGTCTGCCCCGGGGCGCGCCCTCCTATCTGAACGCTGCCGGCATATGTGATGCCCTGCCCGCCGGGATGGAGGGTCTTGTCTTGCGCGACGAGACCATCACTCTGCAGTTCGAAAGCGCCGAAGATCTTTTTGCGCATCTGCGCGCCAGCGGCGTGAACGGCTTTGCCGCAGGGCGGCTTTCGCCCGGTCGGCTGCGCGGCCTGATGCGAGAGATCAACGCGGCAGGGCCGCCCACTTTGACCTATCGCCCGTCTTATTGTATTGCGCGCAGATCATAGATGGCCCTTAACGGCGCCCGCCACGCTCTTTCCCTCCGTCCACCAAGGTTGATCGACGTCATGCCAGCCGTCCCAACGCCACAGCTGATCGCGGATGAACTGGCAAGACGCATCATCCGCGGTGAACTGATGGCGGGTGAAAAGCTTCGACAGGATTACCTCGCCGCTGAATTCGGAACCAGCCATGTCCCCGTGCGTGAGGCGCTGCTGAAACTTGTCGCGCGCGGCCTGGTCGTTTCACAGCACAACAGGGGCATGCAGGTTGCACCGCTTGATCCGATGGCCCAAAGGGAGCTGAAGCTGATGCGGCTGGCGCTCGAGCCGCTGACCTTGCTGCATTCCGTGCCCAATCTCACCCCCGGCCAGGTGCGCGAGGCCGATGCCCTGCGCCAGGCCTGTGACCAGGCGCAGAATATCTTTGACTGGGAAGAGCTTAACCGCGCCTTCCATATGAAGATCTATGAGGCCTGCGAGATGCCCCGGCTGTTGGAAGCGGTCGAGAGCATGCAAAATCTGGCGGCGCGTTATATCCTTGTCCATTACAGCAAACGGTGGAAACCGCGCGTCGACAATGATCATTATGGTATCATGGTCGCCATCCGCCGCCATGACACCAAAGCTGCCTCAGCCATTCTCGAACGTCACCTGAACCGCCTGAACTGATCGCCCCGGCCTGGCCCACGGCTCAGAGCTTTATTTCGGGCAACATCTCCAGGTCGTGGAGTGTCAGTCGCGTCTCGAGCATGATTGCTCCGTTTTCCTCCCGGCCAATCCGCATGTCGGTCGCGGCCAGTTCAATGGTTTTGCCACCGGCGCAAAAGAGCCCGCCGAGCTCCACAAATATTACCGCGGACTTGCCGGAGCCGAGAACATCGCTGACTGAGCCGACGGCTTCGTTTCGTGAGGCGAAAACCTGTTTGCCGACCAAAAGGGCGCGGGTGATTTCAGCGGGCTGCAAAGGGGTCATCATGGGTCATCCTCCACCCTGTCCGGCAAGCCGTCATGCGGGGTGGAGGCGAGTTCTTCCAGCTCGGCCTCGGTCATGCTGTCAAACATTTCCTTTGACGCGCCAACCAGATCCTTGCGCGCCGTTTCCCCCCGTTTTGCCGACAGGGCAGCCCCGGCCGCCTTTTGTTGAGCTTTCGATTTTGCGGGCATCTTTGCCTCCTTCCCGTCAGTGATTTTCGTCCGCGGTGCTGGCTTCACAGCTTCGCGCAATGCGGCGCGACACGCGCCCGAGCACCCACAGCACCAGGATCGAGAGCACCGTCGCCATGATGGCAAGCGGCAGGAGGCCACTGCCACAGGCGAGGCCGATGGCTCCGGCCATCCACATACCTGCGCCGGTCGTCAGCCCGGTGACCTTGCCGCCCGAGGTAATGATCGAGCCTGCGGCGAGGAAAGCCACTCCGGCGGTGACCGCCTCGATCAGGCGCAACGGGTCAGTCTGCAACCGCGTGGCTCCGGTGAATTCCTGCGCCATGATCTCGGCTGCGATCAGGGTGAACAGGCAGGCCGCCATCGAGACAATAATATGGGTCCGGAGCCCTGCTGCACTGGCGTGAAGCTCGCGCTCCAGGCCAATTGCTGCGCCCAGCAGCGCGGCGAACAGCAGGCGCACCAAAGCTGCTTCGGCGCTGACAGCTTCGAAAGGGTCGCGGAACTCGTTACTTACAAGGCTGACTATGCTCTCCATCACCTCTCCTCATTCAAGGCGAAATTATTGCGGAAGCTGCAAGGTGACATTGGGCGCTCCTGTGCAGCGACATCCAATCCTGAGCCCCGCTCATTTGTTCCCGCACGCCCCTGGTTGCGGCGAAAATCCCCGGTTCTTGCCGCGCCGGGCGGCAGCAGACTGCCGATGCAGTCACAATGTGCCGGCGACCATTCATGGCAGCGGGCTGTTTCCCGGCCCTCAGGCATAGATCTTGGTCTATTCCGGGGTTATATCGGCGGGTGTATTGCAACCGGATCGAGGCCCTTGCGGATCAGTCCCGATCAGCTGAGCCTGATGCGGGACGGGAATGGCAGGGGGCACGGCAAAACCGCCCGCACGAAAGAGAAGATGCAAGACCTGCCAGAGCATCTGCACGGACCAGTCTTCGCGGCCTGGCGCCGCCAAAGAAAGCGGCCAGAGAAAAGGCGCCTGCAAGTGCAGGCGCCTTAACGTTTTTAACGGTACATATCTGAATGGAGCCTTGCTTCAGCTATGGTCCCGCACGGGGTAACGCCCAGACGCGGGAATTGTTCCCCGCAGAGGGTGGGTCAGACAAAGAACGGCGCACTCAGAACAGGGCCTCACCAAGCAAACGCACCATCCAGACCAGGGCGCCAAGGCACAGACCTGCCAGTATCAGCAAGGCGCCGTCCCGGGTCAGAACAGCCGCAGCCACGAGGGCAATCAGACCAGAGGCAACGGTGCCGGTGCCCGGCACCAGTTCCATGAAGGGCATGACGAGAGTGAGCGCGAGGATCAGGAAGAGCCAGATATAGAGACAGGGCTTTTCTGTCAGAAAGCTCAGCCTGGGCTGCAGGATCTGGTCCACGACCGCAATCGGCCTGCGCAGCCATAAAACGGCGGACCGCAGGCGTTCGCCCGGAATTTCCCGGTCGGAAAGCAGATCGGGCAACCAGATATGACGTCTGCCGGCAATCATCTGCGCCACAAGCAGAAACTCGACCAGCGCGACCACCGTCGTCACACCGGGCACGATACTGGCCGGAGAAACTGCAATCAGCGCAAAGATCAGCATCAGCGTCGCGAAAGACCGCGCGCCGATCGCCTCGGCCACCGCGCCGATGCTGACCGTACCGGTCGCGCCAATCTCGTCCAGCTGATCAAGCACTGCACTCAGAACGTCCTTGCGGTCATCCATATCCTTGCCGGTCCTTTGCCATGCAGGGAGTCGTAAAACGCGTTCGCGGCAGCACTGTTCCGGATTATTTCTGAGCAAACCGCCCCACGCCCGGTTCCAGGCGAGGAAACGACAGGACCGCCCCACCGCAAAGCCCGCTGTTCCGCACCGGGCATATCCCTGGCCATCCCGACCACCATCCGGACCGGGCCAGTCCCGCAGGGTCTCTGCCGCCAGTCTTGCCGCAACCGGGCTCTGGCCTGACCGGCGGCCCCCTTTTCTGGAAAGACATGACGAAAATTTGGAGCGGCCCGTTGCAAGGCGGGCCGCAGGGCGTTGCGAAAATACGGTCTGTCGATGTTTTCCCGCCGTCCTGCAGGGGCCGGACAGGCAGGAAGACCGGCAGAGCCCATTCCGGAAGTCCCACCGGAAACTGCATAATTTAAGGGCCGCGCTTGTCGCGACTGCAAGACTGGCCTCACCAACGCCTCCGGCAAATATCTGGGCCTCGTCTACCCGGGTGTCAGCTCCTGCGGCGCGTTGGGCACCGGCGGGCTTTCGCGGGTGGTGGGCGGCGTTGCTGTGCCCCCGGACGCTCCGGGCTGGGCCCCGGGCTCGATCACCTCGGCAGGTATGGTGGACTGCGCGGGTTCGTTGACGGTTCCGGCATCAAGACCGGCGGGTGCGTCCGGATCGGCTTCCACGACCTCTTCTCCGACCCAATAGACAATCAGCAGGACGCCAAACAGGGCGGCTGCGGCGATCCCCAGCAGAGGGGCCCAGTGACGCTTTCGCTGCTTTTCGAGGTTGGTATTTGGCGCAGACATGGTGCTCTCCTTTCTGTGCAGGTTCCGTGACAAACCGGCGCCGGGCGGTGATGTTCCCGCGCTGAGGAAATTGGCTGTAACGCAACCTGATCAACCTGCTGCCCGCCGGGCCGGCAAAAACGCAGCGCGGGCGGGGCTGCACTATCGGGTGGCCGCGCCTTGCGCCTGGCCAGCCCGCGCAGGACAGCGGCGCGCAGGACAGAATCCGCCTGGCAATCAGACGGCGGGAAACCACAGGGGCCGCCAGGTGTTCAGATAAGACCGACCACTGATGAGAGGATCGAAGATGCCTGTCAAAACACGACACAAAGGCGAAGTGCCCCGGGACGCTGCCAAACCTTCAGTCCTGGATGATGAGACATATCCCGCGGATATGGAGGATGAGCGCTCGGAGCCTGAGGGGCAGGGCGATGGCAAATCAGGGCCGCGAAATCCAAAGACGATACCTAACCCTGACGGATAATGCCTGACGCTCCGGCCAGGCCCGCCGCCGTCGGACCTCCGGGTGCAACAGGCGAAGTGTGTCTCACAAAGCAGATCCGCTGCATCACCCAGGCACCGGGAGCGTCACCGGGAGCCTGGCTAGCGGATTGCGGCGACCCTCATGGAGGTGGTCGTCGCATTTTCGGCTTATGTTCTCAAGCGCCGGGATGCTGGAGCCTGACCTTCGGAGCCCTGAGCCCCTTGCCGGGTAAGGATTGGGGCAAGTTCTGCGGGGGGAGGGGCTGTGCCCCGGCTGACCATTGCGGAAAACACTGACAATCTCCTCGCTTGGACGGCCCCGCGTCAGTTGCGCGCAGGAGCTCCGGAACAAAGGGGAATCCGTTGCACAGCGCCTGCGGCGCGGAACGGAGGCTGAGGAAAGCCCGGCAGCGGTGCCATCCGGACTGACCCCGCACCAGATTTGTCTTGATTCATTTGTGGAAGCCCACAACTATCCCGGTACCAGATGCCTTAAACGTCTGAATTCAGGCATGGGTTTCCTTCTATGGACAGCAAAACTGATCGGGCCATGAACGCCCAGGTTCGTGAATTTGACTGGAGCATAACGCCGCTCGGGTCGCAGGCTGGCTGGCCGGTCGCCCTGCGCATCACATCTGACCTGATCCTGCGATCCGACTTCCCCAAATGTCTGTGCTGGGGACCTGAAATGATCACGATCTACAATGATGCATTTGTGCCGATCCTCGGGCGTAAGGCACCCTGCCTTGGCCAGCCGTTCAGTAAGATCTGGGCCGAAGCCTGGCACGAGATCGGGCCGATCGCGGACCGGGCGCTGCAAGGGCATTCGACCTTCATCCGCAATTATGAGCTGCAGATCGAACGCGGAGAAGGCAATGAAACCGGGTGGTTCACCTTTTGCTACAGCCCGGTCGCCGATGAGAACGGCGTGATTTCGGGGTTCATGAACACCGTTATCGAGACGACTGGCGAGGTTATGACCGCCCGCCGCAGCAGCATCCTGAACGGGGAATTGCGCCACAGGATCAAGAATGCCTATGCGAAAGCCATTGCGATCGTGCGGCTGACCTTCCGTCAGGCCAGATCGGTCGAAGAAGCAAAGGAAGCCGCTGTCAGACGGCTGTGTCAGCTTGACCAGGCGCAGCGGGCGCTTCTTGCGGATGCCTATGGCACGCTCGACATCCGCACGCTTATTGCCGATGCCCTTGCCGGCAGTCTGCCTGAAAACCGGCTTGTCATGCGCGGTCCGCCTGTGATGATCGAGGCCGACCAGGTGTTCGCGCTGAGCCTTGCTTTGGGAGAACTGGCGACCAATGCTCAGAAATACGGGGCCTGGTCGGATGACAAGGGCCGCGTGCTGATCGAATGGACGCAGCGGCGTGGCCAGTTCGAGCTGGTCTGGCGCGAAGTTGGTGGCCCCCCCGTTATCGAGCCCGCAACCAGCGGCTTCGGGCGGGAGCTGATCGAAGCCGCGCTCAGTCATGAGTTCCGGGGCGAGGCGCTTTTGAAATTCGACCCCGCAGGCGTGGTTTTCACGCTGCGATCCTCCGCCATCGGGCTGGAGCCCGCAGATCAGATCAGCGGTCTGCCACCAGTCACGGCCAGGGTGGCGCCCGAGATATAGCTCGACATCGGTTCTGCCAGCATCACATAGGCCGAGGCCAGCTCCACCGGCTGTGCCGGACGCTTCATCGGGTAGTTTTCACCGAACCCGGAGACTTTGTCGGCGGACATGCTGGCCGGTATCAACGGGGTCCAGACCGGGCCGGGGGCGACGCAGTTCACCCGGATCCCCTTTTCCGCCAGCAATTGCGCCAGGCCGCCGGTGAAATTCTGAACAGCCCCTTTGGTGGTCGCGTAGGCCAGCAGGGCCGGATCTGGCATATCGGCATTGATCGAGGCCGTGTTGATGATGGAACTGCCACGCCGCATATGCTGCACAGCCGCCCTGGTCAGCCAGCACGACATCTGCCCCTTCGCGCGCATAGGCAATGGCAACCGCCCGACCGATACCGCTTTCGGCGCCAGTGATCACCGCTACCAAACCTTCAAGCCGACCGGCGCCGATCCAGGTTTCTTCACCATGATCCGACGGGGGCTGCATCATCCGGAAGCTGCCGGGCAGATCCTGAACCTGTTCCGGGGAGGTTGGCCCCGGGAAATCGAAGTATTTCGGCAGCTTCCCTTGTCCGTCCCCTCGCCGGTTTTGTCATGTCCCGGCGCGTTGGCGATAATGGTGGGCGGTTCCGTCTGGTCAGAAGAATTGCGCATGTCATATCCTCCGCTTTAGAGATTGCTGCGTGAACAATCAGAACAGCGGTTTGTTCCCGCATGCGAGCGACCTGGAGTGTGGCTTCACGCGATTACTGTCTTACGCAAAGCGAAGGAGTATGATCCCATGAGGAACCCGGATCTGAGCTCACTTCTGCCTGCATTGAGTGGAATATCTGTCCTTGTCGTCGAGGATGAGTATCTTCTGGCCACTGATCTTGCACAGTTTCTGCAACGGGGCGGGGCCTGTGTGATCGGCCCCTTTCCGACGCTGAGCGAAGCACTGAGCAGTGTGTGCGCTGGTGCAAAACCGGATTTTGCCATGCTCGACGTCAATCTGAGGGGCGAGATGGTATTTCCGCTGGCCGATCACCTCATTGCTGCGGGGATCCCATTCCTTTTCATGACCGGATATAACACAGCCTCTTTGCCGGCGGCCTATGCCGAAATTCCCCGTCTTAGAAAACCAGTGGATCTCTGACCCGTCTTGCAGGACAGGCAGATCTTTGCCAGGCGGATATCCGCAGATTCGCCGCGCATGGATCATAACACATTGATAAGTATAATATGTTATGAATTATGAGAAGGTTGCGACAATTTCATCTTGCGTCATACTGCAGGCATAGTCCGATCCGTGCCGGGCCCGCTGCATCTGAACAGCTGAACCAGCCGCGAGACCGATAAGACATGCAAAACCTTTCTGGCCGCACAATCATGATCGTCGAGGATGACTACTATGTCGCCTCCGAACTCGCTGATCATTTCCGGGCGGCAAAGGCCAGGGTGCTTGGGCCGTTTCCATCAATCATCGAGGCCACGGATTATGTCGGGGACACCGATCTTGCGGTGCTGGATGTCAATTTGCGGGGACAGAAGGTCTATCCGCTGGCCGATCTTTTGATGGGCGCAGCCATTCCCTTCGTGTTTTACTCGGCACATGAAATTGCCAGAATCCCGCGACGGTTCGCCCATATCGCGCGCCTGCCCAAACCACATGAAGCCAGCAAGGCTGTGGCGCTTTTGCAAAGCCAGATCCATACGCAGACGCTGATCGCCCTTCTGCCGAGGCTCAGGCTCTCGGCGCGGCTGATGCTTTCCGACGCGATGGCCGCAGACCGGCTGGTCGAGGCGACTTTGAGGCTCGCCTTGCGGGAACATCACAGCCTGGCAACGCTGCCTCCACTGGAAAAATGGCTGCAACGGCTGATGGAACGTGTTCTGGCAGAGCGAGGCCGTGAGTTCCTGCAATGACGGGAGTGCGGCAGGAACCGGGATCAGCTGCCGCTGCCTCGGAGAGTTGTTGCAGCCCTCTGCGCGAGACGCCCGGGATATCCGATGAACGATGCTTCCTTTCCTGATCCGACGAAGGATCCCGCAGATCTTCCCCCCGAGGTTACGGCAGTAATTGGCATCGGAATCTCCGCGATCTCACTCGCCTCGTTTCTGGCTGTCCTCGCCGCGATAAAGCCTGGTCATGGTGGCGCTTACCTGGTTGCGATTGGCGGCGAAGACCGCAAATTCTGTGCCGATATCCTTGCCCGGGCTGCGGCTGTCACCTCCCTGAAGGTCGCTATGGCCGAAGACGGCGCGCGCCTTTTGCCAGAGCATGTTTACATCGCCGGCCCTGACCACCTGCTGACACTTGAGGCCGATCACCTGTCTGTGCGCGATCCCCCGGCAGGTGAGACGACCGGGGCCGTCGACACATTGTTCGCTTCCATCGCGCGGGCTGGGGGGCGTCATGCGGTCGCTGTCCTGCTCAATGGGCTGCATGCCGAGGGCATAGTCGGGCTGAGGGCCGTGCAGGACTGCGGCGGTCTGACAATCGGGGAATGGGATCCGGGCTTTCCTGACATCCGCGACACACCAGACCGTATCGCCGCTGAAATCGACCGCTGTATCGGCAGTCTTGCGGGCCTGCCCAAGGCGGGCCTCCGCAAAGCCGAACGCGCGCGGCAAGACAGCGCGGCGCGGCTGCACAGCCTGATGGAAGGGTTGCCACAGCTGTTCTGGCGTGCCGATCCGCGCGGCTTATGGACCTGGGTCTGCCCGCAATGGACCACCTGTACCGGTCAGCCTCTGGAAAGCGCTCTGGGCGAGGGCTGGCAGATACAGGCGCATCCCGACGATCTGGATGCTCTGCGGAAAGCCTGGGCCGCTGCCACAGGCGCAACGGAAACGCAGGGCTTTGCAGCTGATTTCCGGCTGATGGATGCCACGGAGGGGGGATGGCGCTGGTTTCGGACGCGCGCCACCGCTGTGCGCGACTGCGACGGGAAGATCATTGAATGGCTGGGGACCTCGACAGATATAAACGAATTGCTCAGCCTGCAGGAACAGCAGCGGGCGCTGGTCGGGGAACTTCAGCACAGGACACGCAACCTGCTTTCCGTGGTGCGTCAGGTTTCACAGCGCACCCTGAAATCTGCGCGCGATCTGGAGGATTTCGGGCGGCGTTTCCGGGACCGACTCGAGATGCTCGCGCGGGTACAGGGCCTTCTCTCGGATCTCGACGGGAATTCAGGCCTCGGTTTCGACGCGCTGGTGCAGGCCGCGCTTTCGGCTGTCGGCGCGGATTCTGGCAAAAGCGTGAGCCTTGAAGGCCCCTTAGATGTGTCACTGAGGCCTTCCGCAGTGCAGTTGCTGGCCATGGCCCTGCATGAACTTGCCACCAATGCGGTGCAGCACGGTGCTTTGGGATCGGCGGCGGGACATCTGCATATTGGCTGGCGGATCGAGGGGAACGCCCCATCACGGTTGCATATCCTGTGGCGTGAAACGGGTGTCTCTATGCCCGGGGCCGAACCTGCCTGGGGGCAGGGGCGCGAACTGATAGAGCGCGCATTGCCCTATCAGCTTGATGCGGCCACCACCTTCCGGACCGGTCCGGACGGGATCCTCTGCACGATCTCATTGCCAATCTGATCTGCGGACAGCGCCGAAGAGCAGTTCGATCCGGAACATCGCCGTCGCAAGTCGGTTCCCGATCCGACTGCCCCCAATGTCGCAGGATCCTTGACCTGGCGGGCAGCGTTTCGCAGAGGACCGGCCCGCCGGCAGTTTATGATTGCAGGCCTAGTAGTTGACGGCGATCAGGTCGCGCAACTCAGTCATCTGCAGATCATCCATCAGCATTTGCCGGCCGCGGCTGATCCGGCTTTTCACGGTGCCGACGGCGCAATCGCAGATCCGCGCCACATCCTGATAGCTCTCGCCCACCAGAAAGACGAGTACCAGGGCTTCCCGGTACTGCGACGGCAGCCGCCGGATCGCCTGCATCACCCGGCTGCAGGCAATATGTGCGTCATGTACGGGAAAAGATATCACCTGGCCTGAGACACAGTCCTGACCGCCAACCGGCTCGCGGGTTCTTTTCATGATGCCGGTCAGAAAGCTGTTGCGCATGATCGTAAAAAGCCAGGCCCGAAGATTGGTGCCTGGCTGAAAGCGGTCAATATTTGCAAGCGCCTTCACAAGCGTTTCCTGGACGAGGTCATCGGCCTGTGGCCCGCCGCGTGTCAGGTTGCGCGCATAGATGCGGAGAAACGGGATCATTTCGACCACATTCTCCGAAGCTGCTCCGTCCTGCGGTCGTGTCTGCTTCGAGATGGTCATGATCGTCTCCCTATTCTTCTGCATGAAAGGGAAACGGGACCGGGAGAGTTAAGTTCCCGGGAACCTCAGCGCGCGGCGACAATCCGCCGTTTTGCTCAGGCGGTATCGTCTGTTGCTGTACCCTGACCGGAAGAGAGGTCCGCTGAACGCTGGTCAAGCGCCCTGCCGACTTCGGCAGCGAGCGCATTCAGCCGATCCGGAACCGGCTGAGCCATAACCGCTGACAGCAGTTCCTGGCGTGCGGCCCGTATCGGGTCTTCCTCTTCGGAAATCCGCTCCGGATCGGAGCCAGGGAACGGAATTACAGAGTTACTCATCGTCACAATCCAGCATGCAAGCCTCGACAGTCAGTTTACCCGGTTCCACCATTTATAACAGCCTGAATAAAGCACCTGCCTGACCTCTGTGGGACCATTGCGATACAACGGAGAGACCCCTCGGGCGATAAAGCTACCAGATACCGCGTTGGCGGCCGTGGAATTGCGGTCACAGTGCTTTCTGCCGCCTCTTCGCGGTGAGAGCTCTCACGCTGACCGCAGCCGTGACATTGCCCGCCTCAACCCGAATTTGAGGACAGTGGCGGCGATATCGTCAGGCCCCGCCAGCCCGTCGCATCGGCCCTCAAAGATCCGGAGGTTCCGACAGGCATATTTCATCGCCCCGTTTTCCCCGCCATTTCCCATCTCATCTGCTCCTCGCAATGCGGATGCGCCTCCCGCCCCGCGATCAAAGCCAGGCTGATCAAACCGGGAATGTCGCCGGATTGTTCCACAGAACTGGCGGGGAATTGCATGGGCGCGGGATGCCGCAACCGGGAACATTCTTTGCGGTGGGGGGTTCATGCAGCCACCTGGTCGCAGCGGTTCCGGCAGATCCGGACCCAGAAAAGTGGCCGCTCACCGAGGAGGACGAAATGAAACGCCAAGCTTATGCAGTCCTGATCATCGCCGCGCTGGCGGCACCATCCGCCATGATGGCACAGGAAGAAATTCCCGGAATGCCGGATATCTCTCCGGATCAGCAGGAACAGACCACGCAGGGCCTCGCGACTGCTGACTGCGAAGAGCAGCACCGCCTTTTTGATATCAATGGGGACGGCTTTATCAGCCAGTCGGAATCCGAACGTGACTTCGCCCGCGCCGGCATTGACGGCGTGACAATCGGACCCGATGGGCTGACCCGTGACCAGTTTCTGGCCATCTGCGCAGCGGACAGCTGGTCACAACATACGCCCGAAGCCGGCGCCCCGCTGGAAGGTGCGAACAGTTTCACCGAGGCACAGGCAAGGCAGCGCGCCATCGCCTGGAATGTCACCGATGTCTCGGCGCTTGCCCTCGACGACCAGGGTATCTGGCGCGGCACTGGCAAGGTCGGCACTGACGCGGTGGCCGTGGCCATCGACTACAGGGGCAATGTCGTCACCACGCCTGCCGCCCAATAAAACTGTAACCCGACAGAAGGAGCTATAAAATGGCTGTTCTCACAAGAGTTTATGAAGATATCAACACGGCAGAGCGTGCCCGGGCGAGCCTTGACTCGCTTGGCTGGAGCGATGTCGAGGTCTCGATCCTGGGCAATGATCGGGTGCGTGAGCACTACGGGTCGGTCGACGCCGCCCCCAGGGACTTGTCGGGGACCGCAACCGGCGCGGGGATTGGTGCCGTTGCGGGTGGTGGTGCCGGATTGCTGGCCGGCCTCGGGATGCTCGCCATTCCAGGCATCGGCCCGCTGGTTGCAGCGGGCTGGCTTGCGGCGACAGCCGTGGGTGCGGCTGGTGGCGCGGCCGTCGGGGGCACGATTGGCGCCCTGGCGGATATCGGTATCAGTGAGGCCGATGCCCCGGTCTTTCACGAGGCAATGCAGCGCGGCAATGTCGCCCTGACTGTCCGCTTCCCCGAAGAGCGCCGTGCAGAAGTGACCGCAGCGCTTGCCAAGGTCCCCGAGGTCGGCATCGGCGATCTGCGCTCGCGTTTCGAGGTCGGGGGCTGGCGCTATGATGAGGCCGAGGCCGAGCGCCAGGCGCGTCTGCGGGAACATGATCCGTCGCGCTTTCCGCCTCTGTAACCGGTCCCGCCGTTTCCCGCACCCTTGTGACAAGGGTGCGGGTCTTTTTGCCACTGCGGTTGGTGCCGGGTGTCCAGGTATAACCAATCCGATATTGCCCTGCGGCGGCGCGGCTGGCGGGGCCTGACCGGCCTATATGCCGTCTGCTTATCAGCCGCGCTTTCTTTCCGGATTGCCCCCACCAGATGCGAAACTATCAGTCGATGGCAGGCTCATCGCCGGGTTTCGGATGTGCGATCAGGCGGCCGCTGTTCTGGCCGCGCAGATAGGTCCAGAGCCAGTTCCAGGCCACAGATGCCCGGCTGCGGGTGCCGATCAGAAAGAAGATATGGGCGATCCCCCAGATCCACCACGCCAAGGCCCCCTTAAGGCTCAGCCGCCCGATCTTCACGACAGCGGCGCGTTTCCCGATGGTCGCGAGATCTCCTTGGTGGCGATAGTGGAATGGCGCGGGGGTTGCCCCGCCCTTCAGCCTTGCCCGGATGATACCGGCGACATGGCTGCCCTGCTGCTTTGCCGCGGGCGCGATGCCCGGCACCGGATCGCCATTTTCCTGCACCACCGCTGCGGTGTCACCGATCACAAAGATCTCGGGGCGGCCCGCGACTGTCAGATCCGACTGCACCCGCACGCGCCCCGCTTTATCCCCCTCCACCCCCAGCCAGTCTGCCGCAGGCGATGCGGCAACACCCGCCGCCCAGATCAGGGTGCGGCAGGGCAGGAATTCATCCCCGATCTGAACGCCGTCTTCGGTGCAATCTGTGACCGGGGTGCCAAAGCGCAGGTCTACCCCCCGCCGCTCCAGCGCCCGGGCGGCATAGGCAGAGAGATCCTCGGGAAAGGAGGGGAGAATGCGCTTGCTCGCCTCGATCAGCAGGACGCGCGTCTGGCTGGTGTCAATATTGCGAAACTCACCCCGGATCATGTTGCGGGCGAGGTCGGCCAGCATTCCCGCCAATTCGACCCCGGTCGGGCCACCACCGATGACGCCGAAGGTCAGCAGCGCCTCGCGCTGCGCGGGATCGGGTTCGGTCTCGGCCCGTTCAAAGGCCAGGAGGATGCGGTTGCGGATCCGGGTCGCATCTTCGATCGTCTTCAGCCCGGGCGCATTCGGCTCCCATTCCGGATGGCCGAAATAGGCATGCGTCGCCCCGGTGGCGATGACCAGCATGTCATAGCTGATCTGCGCCCCGTCATCGGTGATCACCTGGCGCCGGTCGGGATCGATGCCGCGCACCCGTGCCATCAGGGTTGTCACATCCGGCCGGTGCTCCATCAGGCTTCGGATCGGCCAGGCGATTTCGGATGGGGCAAGGATGGTGGTCGCCACCTGATAGAGCAGCGGCTGAAAAAGGTGGTGGTTGCGCTGGTCGATCAGGGTGATGCGCAGGCCGGCGCCTTTCAGTGCCTGCACGGTTTGCAGCCCGGCAAAACCGGCGCCGATGACGACGAGGTGAGGCGGTTGCTGGCTTGTCATGGGCGGGGTGATCTCCTTTTGAGGGCAGGGGCCGGTAGTCTCTGGCCGTATTATGGCCCGGTGCCGCAGGTCGTCAGTCCGAGGACAGGGAAAAGGGTGAGTAATGTTGCCATCAGACCGATCCAGCCGCCAGCGCGGATCAGTCGGTCGGGAATGTCGCTGCCGCGCGGGGAACACCAGAGGATCACACCCGCCGCCGCGACGCATATCAGCCAAAGCGATATCAGCGTGAAATGATGCAGATCGCCGACAAGGGCAGGGCGCCCGGGCCAGCCGCGCGCGCAGCCGATCCCATGCGCCGCGTAGATTGCGCAAAAGCCTATGGCCCAGAGGGTCGGGCCAAACAGGGCGCGCAGGGGCCAGCTCATGTGACTATCTCCTGCCCGGTGATGAGAAGCGTGAGGATCAGCGTGGTCGCAAGTGTGAAATCCTGCCAGGCGCGCCAGATCGGCCAGGCCGAAAGGCGGGCCGGCGCGATCCTGCCATCCCGGCGTTGCGTGAGGCACAACCCGGCAAAAAGCGCGGAAACCGCGCAATGCAGCGCGACATAGCCAAGCCCGGCCGCGCGCAGTGCGTCGCGGGCGTGATGCGTCGGATCATCAAGCTGCAATGCCAGACCGCCGATTGCCCCAAGCCCCAGCAGCAAAAGCGGCAAGGCGATAGGCACCCCGGCTGCAAGGCGGAAACGCGCCAGCCCGGAGGCTGCGATCAGGATCAGGATCAGCACGGCAGTCAGCGCGGCAGTGAGAGGGGTCGCGATGCCAGAGGGCGGTGCGGGCCAGCCAGGGGCAATGACCGAGAGGAACCCGACTGCGAAGAGAAAGCAGGTAAAGAAAGTGCCATTCGCGATCAGGAGACAGGTGAGCCCGGTCCGCGCCAGCCCGTCGGGGATCATGGCGTTGACGGGGAGACTCAGCCCCGGCGCGAGACTGATCAGCGCCTCATCCCGGGGGCTGCCCATGAAACGGTGCCACTGCCAGATGATTGCCGCGATGGCCACAAGACCAAGAGGCGCCAAAAGATAGAGCCCGAACAGCATCGTCAGGACAAAGCAGCCGATCACGGCCGCGGTCACAATCGGCAGCGCGGAATTCCCCGGCAGTACAGCGATATGACGCGGCGCGCCGCTGATCGCATCGACCACCAGCGTCTCGCGCCGCGCGCGGGGTGCTCCGGGCAGCAGCCCTTCACCGCGCGCCAGCTGCAACGCGCTCTGGCCGGGCAGCGGCAGCGAGGCGATATTGTAGCTGGGGGCGGGCATCGGCATCGCCCATTCAAGTGTACCGGCGGTCCAGGGATCGCGCCGTGCCTTCGTGCCGAACAGCGTCTGCAACACCAGATCCAGCGCGAAAAGCGCAAAGCCCGCCGCCATCACAAAGCCGAAGAAGGAACTGACGAGATTGGGCCAGATCCATTCCGGGTTGTCGGGATAGACATCGATCCGGCGCGGCATTCCCAGCAGACCTGTCAGATGCATGATGAAGAACGTGCCGTGAAAGCCGATCAGGATCAGCCAGAAAGCCGCAGGCCCCAGACCACGCACCGCCGCGCGCCCGGTGAAAAGTGGCATCCAGTAGACCGCCGCCGCCATCATCGGGAAAACAAACCCGCCGATCAGCACATAATGCAGATGGGCGGTGACGAAAGCCGTGTCATGCGCCTGCCAGTTGAAGGGCACGATCGCCAGCATCACGCCGGTCAGCCCGCCCATCACAAAGGTCGAGAAGAACCCCATCAGATGCAGCATCGGCAGCCGCATCTGCGGTCTTCCCTGCCACATCGTGCCGATCCAGGCGAAGATCTGCACCGCGGTCGGCACCGCCACCAGCGCCGAGGCCGCCGAGAAGAACGCCAGCGCCATATGGGGAATGCCCACTGTGAACATGTGATGCACCCAGAGGCCAAAGGAGAGGAAGACCAGCCCCAGCACGGCAGCAACGATGGCGCCATAACCCATGATCTTTGTGCGGCACATCACCGGCAGGATCGTCGAGATTGCGCCGGCGGCGGGGAGAAAGATGATATAGACCTCCGGATGCCCGAAAAGCCAGAAGAGGTGCTGCCAGAGCAAAGGGTCACCGCCGCGCGTCACATCGAAAAACGGCCAGTCAAAGGCGCGCTCGATCTCGAGCAGCACCGAGCCGAGGATCAGCGGCGGAAAGCCCACCAGCATCATTGCGCTGGTCCCCAGCATATACCAGGCGAAGAGCGGCATTTCCGTGAGCTTCATCCCCGGCGCGCGCATTCTGAGGATAGTGACCGTGATCTCAACCGCTGCGGCCAGCGCCGAGATTTCGACAAAGGTCACCCCCAGCAGCCAGACATCGGCATTGATCCCCGGGCTGTAGGTCTTTGACGACAAAGGCGTATACATGAACCAGCCGCCATCCGGCGCGACACCCGCGACCAGCGCGGAAAGAATGATCAGACCCCCGAAGAGATAGCACCACCAGCCAAGCGCCGAGAGGCGCGGGAAAGCAAGGTCGCGCGACCCGAGCATTTTGGGCAGCAGATACATCCCCAGCCCTTCCAGCATCGGAATGGCAAAGAGGAACATCATCAGGCTGCCATGCATGGTGAAGAACTGGTTATAAAGTGCTGTGTCGAGAAACGCGCCGCCGGGTGTTGCCAGCTGCGCCCGGATCAGCATGGCGAGACAGCCTGCAATGGCAAAGAACACGAAAGAGGCCAGCATGAACCGCAGCCCCAGCTCGCTGTGGTTGACCGAGGTCAGGACGCCGCGCAGACCCGCCGGGCGACCCCAGATCTGGTCCAGCTCGCGGTGCAGGTGCAAGGCGCGCCACGGCGGGTTGGCGGCAAGGCCCGGGGGGAGTTCGGTCATGGAGTGCCCTCCTGGTGGGCGGCAGGCTCTGCCCGATCCGCCGGGCCGGAGGTGCCTGAAAGATCGCTGAAATCGGGCGGGCGGGCCGGATCATAGGCCAGCACTTCAAACCGCATCCCGGCATAGCCGATGCCCGAGAATTCGGCGGAAGCGCCGTGGTAGAGGCCGGGCGCTGAGGCCTCGATCCGCAGAAGATTGTCGCGGCCGGGCAGGGCGTCCATCTTGCCCGCCAGCTGGGGCACCCAGAAGGCGTGGATCACGTCGTCCGAGCGGATCACGACATCAATCGGCGTTCCTGCGGGGATGTAAAGGCGACCCTCTGTCCCGATCATCACCCCATCCGGGCCGGGCTGGTTAAAGCGCCAGTTCCATTGTCGCGCTATGGCTTCGACACGGACAACATCCGCACCGGGGCGGGCCTGGATCCGCTCGCCCACCCAGATGCCTGCGCCGACCACCGCGATCAGAACGGCAAAGCTGAAGCCAAGCCCCATCCCCCTGATCCAGAAGCTTTCTGCGGGCGGGCGGATGCCCTGGCGCGCAAAGCCGCGCCAGACCAGCACCAGCACCAGAAGCGTGATCAGCGTGGCGCCCGTGAGCATCGCCCACCAGAGGGCCGCGATATCAGCGGCCGCAGGCCCCTGGGGGGAAAGGGTCGAGAGCGGCCCGCCACATCCGGCCAGCGCCGGAACCATCAGCGCCGCCGCTGGTTTTCCAACAGCCGCAGAGGAGGACAGACGCAGATGACCCAGGCCAGACGACCCCGCCGCAGGCTCCGCGACCCGATCCATGAGCATCGGAGCTTTCACCGCACCGAGTCGAAGATCGCCGTTGCGGGCCACCCGATCCATGCCATGCTGGTGGCCTTCCCCATCGCGCTTTGCGTCAGCACGCTGGGCGCAGATGCGCTTTACTGGTGGACGGGGGATCTCTTCTGGCCGCGCGCGGCGCTCTGGGCGGCAGGCGTTGGTTTCGGGATGGGTATCCTTGCCGGACTGGCGGGCACTGCCGAATTGTTGCTGGTGCCGGGTATCCGTATCCGCGCCGCCAGCTGGACGCATTTCATCCTCGCGGTGATGCTCCTGTCGGTGCTCGGCGCGAATTGGGGGATGCGGCTTGCAGACCCCGTGGGCGCGGTACTGCCCTGGGGTTTTCTTGCATCGCTGCTTGCGACCGGGATGACTGCGATGACCGGCTGGCATGGCGGCAAGCTCGTGTTCGACTACGGGCTGGGAACGCAGAGCGATCATGATGCGCCCCCTCCTCCGCGTGGTGCGAGGAACTGATCCGGGATCAACCCGCTGAGCGGCGTGAGGTCTGGCTTGCCGAGAACCAGCGCCAGCACAATCGCGATCAGCGGCAGGACCAGCAGCAGCCCTGCAAGCGGCGCGGCCTGCCAGTGGCTGCGCTTCTCTTCGCCCGAGCGCTGGATGAGGTGGCCGAACCAGACATGCACCAGCACCATTGCGGCCACGAAAGCCAGTTTCACCAGCAGCCATGGCGCGAAAACCTGCGCGGCAAAGATCAGCGCGGTGCCTGCAATGATGGTCACCAGCGCGGCGGGCGTTGCGAAGGCGATATAGCCGATATGGGTGACAAGCCGGAAATGCACATATTGGCGCTGGTTCCGGGCGCGGCCATGGGTTTTCATCAGCAGCGGCAGCGCGATCAGGCTCGCGCACCAGCAGGCGAGTCCTGCGACATGCAGGAATTTCAGGGCGGTAATCATGCGGCCTGCCCCACGCGCCAGGCGCGTCTGAACATGACGGCGGCGACCAGTGCCAGCGGCAGCAGCCCCGGCACCCACATGATCAGCCCGGCAGTTTGCTGATCGGCAAGCGGCTCGATCCCCCAGGCAAGTGGTGCCGCCATATGTTCCGTATAAAGAAGCCGGTTCGAGAAGGTCAGTACCGCCCCGATCAGCCCCATTACCCCCGCAAGCGCGCCGGTCAGCGCCGCATTGACCAGAACCGCGCCCGCGTCGCGATCCGCCGGGAAAAAAGCAGAGGACCAGAAGGCCCAGGCGGGCAGCAACAGGGCGAATTGCAGCAACCAGTAAATCCCGGCGCTGTCCCAAGCCGCGCTGTAGACCGCAGGAATATGCCAGAGAACCAATGCGCCGGCGGTCAGGAAAAACGCGACCGGCGCGCGCGACCAGCGCAGGGGCAGGCAAAGCGCGAGCATCGGCGCGGCAAGGCTCACGAGTAACAGATGATGGAGGGATCTGGCGCTGAAAAGGGCAGTGGTCATGGCGCAAAGCGGCGAGACGAACGCAATGACAAGAGCGCCCCATGCCATCAGAAAGACGCCCCGGCCCTGAGCGCGGAAAAGGCCGAAGATCAGGGCCGCCAGCAATGCCGTCAGAAGGCCCGGGTGAAAATTCCAGCTGCTCAGCAGCGCGGCCGGGTCTGGCGCAGGGCCGCACCAGGGAACCGGGTCTGGCAGTCCTGTTCTGTCCATGAAAGCGTTCTCCTGAAATATCTCTGTGGCGGCGCGGCAATGTAATTCGCAATCCGGCAGATGGTTTTCCCCTCGCGCCCGGAACGGTCAGCGAGGCGGGGTTCCGGCCTGTTGCGCGCGGCGTAAATCGGGCAGAGAACTGGCATCGGTCTGCGCCAGCACCGCTTCTACCTCGCCCCGATAAGCCTCCGGGAAACGCACGGCGACAGCGACGCCGCCTCGCCGGAACGTCTCGGTGTAGAGATCCGCATCCTCTTCCTGGATGCCAAGATCGACCAGTGCCCCGAAAGAGGCGCCGGCCAGCGCGCCACCCGCCGCGCCCGTCAGTGCAGTGACCAGCCACCCGCCGGCGGCGACCGGGCCAAGGCCGGGGATGACGATAAACCCAAGCCCTGCGAGAAGGCCCGCACTGCCACCCACCGCCGCGCCGAGCGCCCCACCCGCCGCTGTTGCAGGGGCGGGTTCGGGGATCCGGGTCTTTTCGCCCGTGACCGGATCCCGTTCGATCCGCATATCGCGATATTCCCTGAGGGCATCCCCGCCAAGGATCGACGGCTCGACCGAGGGCAAAGCCAGCGCCTCGATCTGTTCAACGGCGCGCATTGCGGCGGCGTGATCCTGGTAAAGCCGGGTCATTACGGGCATGTCATTCTCCCCCTTCCGGACAGGTGGTCTGCTGGCGGCCCGCCCTTGCCTGTCCAGGCGACAAAGGCGGCGCATGAGGGGAAGAAACCTTTTGGACTGCGATTTGTTCCGAAGTGATCCCGCCCCGCGAGGTACCGCCCCACTTTTTAAGCTCCGCCGCACCCGGGAGGCGAAAAAGCGCTGCATGACAGATCGAGACGGAACAGAGCCTGCAGCAGCGGGTTTGCTTCCTGTGCCGGACACCATTCCGGCCTCACATCAGACGGAGGGTTTACGATGCCACATGGAGGCGAAGATCCCGATCTGCCGGTCACGCCGGCCCCGCCCGCAGGCCCGGATGTACCGCAGGATCCGGCCGATACGCCGGTGCAGGACCCGAGACCGGGCCGCCGCGGCCCGGATATCCCGCAACTCCCCGAAGTCGGAGACCCCATTCCCGCGCCAGATCGGCCCGAGGGGCCGGTCGCCTCTTCTCAGGACAGCGGGGCAGGCGCCTTGCAGGCCCGGTCCGCCACCGCCGCATCAGGGCCTTTCCTGTGCTGAGGCGGTCTTGTGCCATGACAGGGCGCACAGCGCCTGACCAAAGGAGGAACACTATGAGGAAGTCAGTCTCTGCTCTTGCGATTTTCGTCTGTCTCGGGGTGCAGTCTCCGGCACGGGCGCAGGGGGATCTCGAAGGTATCATTTCGGGCGTTGCACAGGGCCTGCTGGTACAGGAGCTTGACCGCCAGGCCGGCGCCGAGGCGCGGCAGACCGGAACGCTGAACGGCTGGCGTGCCTATCTGCAACGCTTCCCGAATGGCCTTTCCCGTGCCGAAGCGGAACGCGAAATCGCGCGGCTTGGCGGCGTGGTCCGCCCTGTTGACCCGAAGCCCCTGCCCGCACCCGCGCCTACCGACAGTGCCAGCAATGCAGAAGCGGCGCTCGCGCTGAGCCGCGATCAGCGGCGCCAGATCCAGAGCCAGCTGACCTCGCTTGGCTATGATGCCGGGGTGGCGGATGGTCTCTGGGGGAGCAAGACCCGCGACGCCATACGGCGCTGGCAAACGGCAAACGGCGTGGCCGCCAGCGGTTATGTGACCGACCGCCAGGTCCGCCAGCTTCGCGATCAGGCCGGAACGGTATCGCCGCCGGAAAACACTGTCGCCATGGATGACCGGGCAGAGGAGCGCCTCCTCGGGCTGACGGTCCCGGAACGCCGCGATCTTCAGCGCCGCCTGACGGCACTTGGCTATAACACGCGGGGCACCGATGGTGTTCTGGGTCAGAACAGCCGCAATGCCATCGCGACCTGGCAGCGCGACGAAGGGCTGCGGGCCAGCGGCTATATCACCGCCGACCAGCTGCGCGAACTGCGCCGGCAAAGCGGCGGGTGAAACCGGCATCCTTTGTGGGGTGCCCTGAACCTGATATGAAAGGAGAAGAGGATGTTTCCCTGGCTGCGCCTTCTGCTCGTCCATCTCTGGGCGGCCTGCATCGCCGGAACGGTGGTGATCGCGGGCCTCGCGCTTGGCTATTATGATGCGGCGACCTTTGTCATTGCGGCCCTGGCCGGGCTGCTGCTTGGCGTTCCGGCAGGCCTTCTGAACTGGATCTGGCTGCGCCCGAACCGGTCACGCGAGATCGGCTGGACCTGGCCTGTCGCAGGTTTTATCCGCCGCGCGACATAAGGGTCTGCCCCCGTCGCGCGACTGTGGCGGGCCTGTCGGCAACTGGCATCCGGGTCAGACAACAGTCTGACCCGGCGCGCGGCGCCCGGCTTCGGTGCCAGAGGCGAGAACCGGGCGGACATCCCCGAGCTGCGCCATATAGTTCCGGCACCAGGCAAAGACATCATGCTCTGCCAGAACCGCCGTCATGGCGGCGTGGCGCGCCTTGCGCTCGTCGCGGGTCATCGTAACCGCCTGCGCAATGGCGCGCGTTATGGTTTCTTCGTCATAGGGGTTCACCAGCAGCGCGCCGTCCCGCAATTCGGCGGCGGCCCCGGCGAAGCGGGACAGGATGAGGGTGCCCGGATCCTCGGGATCCTGAGCCGCGACATATTCCTTGGCCACCAGATTCATGCCGTCGCGCAGTGGCGTGACCAGCCCGATCCTGGCGATCCGGTAAAGCCCCGCCAGCGTCTGCTGGCCGAAGGCGCGGTTCACATAGCGCACCGGCATCCAGTCAAGCCGGCTGTGCATGCCATTGATCTGCCCGGCCAGCCCGGCCACTTCCTGGCGCAATGTGTCATATTGCGCGACGCCTTCGCGCGTCTGGGGTGTGACCTGCAGATAGGTCACCCGGCCCAGCCATTCCGGACTGGATTCAAGAAAGCGCCCAAAGGCATGCATGCGCTGTGGCAGACCCTTGGTATAATCAAGCCGGTCAACCCCCATGATCAGCATCCGCCCCTCCAGCGAGGCGCGGAATTTGCGCATCGCGACATTGCGCACGGCATTCGCGGCGGTGCGGCCAAAGGCTGCCGCATCGATGCTGATCGGGAAGGCACCGACCCTGAACCGGCGGCCCTCGGCAAGATGGGTGCCATCCTCTCCCGGCACCGGCTTTGCCACTCCGCTGCGACTGAGGCAAAGGCTGAAATTCCCGGCATCCGGTGCGGTCTGAAAGCCCAGGAGATCATAGGAGGTCATCGCCCGCAGCAATGTCTCGCCCACCGGGAGGGTGAGGAAAACATCCGGCGCGGGCCAGGGGATATGCATGAAAAACCCGATCCGGTTGGTGATGCCCAGCTTTCGCAGCTCGGCCGCAAGCGGGATCAGGTGGTAATCATGGATCCAGATCAGATCGCCTTTGCGGATCAGAGGCGCGAGGCGCCCGGCAAAGTGCCGGTTGACGCGAAAATACCCCTCGGCGTCGCGACGGCTGTAATCCGTAAGGTCGATCCGGTAATGGCACAAAGGCCAGAGCACGCTGTTTGCGAGGCCGTTGTAATATTCCGACAGATCGCGCTCTGACAAATCGCTCAGCGCATAGGTGATCTGGCCTTCCTCAAAAAGCTTCAGCGCTCCGGGATCCTCCTCGCCAGAGGATTGCCCCGACCAGCCCATCCAGACCCCACCGCGTTCCTGCAGCGCGGCCCGGACGGCCACCGCAAGCCCGCCCTGTGGCGGGCGGTCGGGCGCGGGCACCCGGTTCGAGACGACGATCAGGCGGCTCACAGCACATCCTCCCAGGGGCGCGACAGCGCCATCGCGGCATTGATCAGCCCGACCATGGAATAGGTCTGCGGGAAATTGCCCCAAAGCTCGCCGCTTTCGACATGGACGCCCTCTGACAGAAGGCCGAGATGGTTCCGCCGCGCCAGTACATCGGCAAAGATCTCGCGCGCCTCGTCTTTGCGCCCGGTGCGCACCAGCGCGTCGATCAGCCAGAAGGTGCAGGCGGTAAAGGCGGTCTCGGGCGCGCCGAAATCATCGGGGCGGCGGTAACGGTAAAGGTGGTTTCCGAACCGCAGATCCGCCTCGCAGGCGGCCACAGTGGCCAGAAAGCGCGGATCATCGGCGGCGATAAAGCCGGTCTGCGCCATCAGAAGCAGGCTCGCATCCACCTCATCCCCGCCGAACGCGGCCACGAAGCAGCCGCGATCAGCGTTCCAGCCGAGGCGGAAGATCGCCTCCCTGATCTGCGACGCGCTGGCGGACCAGCGCGCGGCCTCGGGCGCGAGGCCCAGCTTACCGGCGATCCGCGCCAGACGGTCGCAGGCCGCCCAGCACATCAGTGCGGAATGGGTATGGACCTCTTCGCGGGTGCGGAACTCCCACAGCCCGGCATCAGGCTGGTCCCAGCAGGCCTCGGCCTCGGCGCCCAGCTTTTCCAGCCGGCGGAACAGGGCCTCATCGCCCATATCGGGCAGGCGTTCGTCAAAGAAACACTGGATTGCCGCCAGGATGACGGAACCGTAGCCGTCATTCTGCACCTGGGCGAAAGCCGCATTGCCCCGCCGGACCGGGCCGAAACCGCGATAGCCCGGCAGGGCTGCGACGATATGCTCGTCCACCACGCGCTCCAGCCCGAGGCCGAACAGCGGCTGCATATAGCCGCTGTCAGACCCCGCCGCGAGGTTTGACACATAGCTGAGGTAGTTTTCCATTGTCCTGGTGGCGTTGAGACTGTTCAGCGCCTGGACAGTGAAATAGCTGTCGCGGAGCCAGCAGAAGCGGTAATCCCAGGTCCGTCCGCTGGCGCCATATTCCGGGATCGAGGTGGTCAGGGCTGCGACGATCGCGCCGGTTTCCTCGTTCGAGCAGAGCTTCAGCGTGATTGCCGCGCGGATCACCACATCCTGGAAATCGGCGGGCAGCGCCAGGCTGCGGACCCAGTTCCGCCAGTAATCCGTGGTCTCTTGCAGGAAATGGCGCGCCACGACCATCGGATGATCCGTCAGGCTCTCATCCGGCCCGAGGATAAAAGCCTGCGGATGTTCCAGCAGGAAAGGGGTCTCCGCCAGGATGTAATCGACCGGCGCATCGGTGGTCAGGCGCAGCACTTCCGGCCCGAGGATATAGCGGATATGGCTGGTGCCCCGCGTGAGTACCGGTGCATCGGCGCCATAGTCTGCCCGCGGCCGCAGCGAGACCGTCAGCCTGGGCGTGCCGCGCAGCGGCTCGACAATGCGCAGAACCGAATAACCGCGAAACATGCGGCCGTTGCGCATGAAACGCGGCGCAAAATCGAGGATCCGCGCTTCATTGCCGTGTTCATCGGTCAGGATCGTTTCGAGGATCGCGGTGTTGCGCAGATAGCGCTGGCGGCTATCGGTCTGACGGTCCAGCCGGATACGCCAGGCACCGTCCTGCACGCCTGTTGCATCCCCCGCAACGCCACCCAGCAGCCCGCAGAAGACCGGGTCGCCATCCATGCGCGGAACGCACATCCAGTCCAGCCCGCCGTCCCGGTCGATCAGGGCGGCAAGGCTGGCATTGCCGATCACGGCGCGATCAAGTCCCGCATCAGAGCGGGCGCGGGTGGCAGTTTTACGATCTGTCATAAAGCTCAGTCTCCTGCGCCGGTCAGTCCGGCGAGCTGACGTAACCAGGCCCGGAAGGCGGCCGGGCTGGCAATTCGTGCGGTGGCAGCGCTCGGGCTGTCCTGTGCTCCGATGCGGATTGTGATCCCCCCGAGGGCATTGGCCGCCGTGAACATGGCCTCGTCTGTGAGGTCATCGCCGGCGGCCAGGGGGCGGCGGCTGTTAAACGGGGGCGATGCCATAAGGTTCCGGAGCGCGGCCCCCTTATCGGCACCAGCGGGGCAGAGTTCGATGACGCATTTCCCCTCCCGCAACCGGTAAAGGGGGCCCGCTACACGCGCGGCCTCTGCCATGATCCGTTCTGCCGCTTTGCGCAGTTCAGGGGCCTGTCGGTAATGCAGGGCGAAGGCCGCGCCCTTATCCTCGGTCAGCAATCCGAGGTCTCGGGCCGCATTTTGCATCCCTGAGAAGGCCGCCTGAAATGATTGAGTTTCCCTTGGCGGCGCGGCAATCGCGGCAATCCCTGTCCCAACCGCTGTGGAGGGGCGCAGCTCGACCCCGTGCAGTCCGGCCACCGTGAAACGATGCGCGGGGAACAGGGCATCGACAAAAGCCACCTGACGACCCGTCACCAAAGCCAATGCACCTTCCGTCCGGCGCTCCAGCTGCCGCAGCAACGCGCCCAGCCCCGGTTCTGCCGCCACCTGATCCGGCGTTGCTGCCAGATCGAGCAGGGTTCCATCCAGATCCAGGAAGAGCGCAACCTTGCCGGGATCTGGCAGAGCCGGCCCGTTCTCGGTCACCCAAGAAGGTGTCCGGGGCGATGCTGAGACCGGCGGTTCTGCAATGCCCTGGCCTTCCGACGGGGCTTCCGGTGACGCTTCCTGTCGATTTTTCGCAACCATATCAGGAATAGTGGGCATATCGCGTCCGGGTTGCAAACCGGGGGCGCGGATCTTCGCCTGGCGATATATCTGCCGACGAGGCTGGGCACATGTTCAACACGCAGTGCAGGGCCAGCCTGTCAACTGTTACGCGCGCCCTGGGTATCATTCCCGTGCCATCTGCGCCACTGCGCGCCTCTGACGGCATAAACCTGCTTATCGCGCAAATGTTGCACATCAGGGCCGGAGGGGCGGGAACAGATCGGTCTTTCGCCGGTTCAGACCCCGACAGCAACAGGAGGACGTTATGTCGACAGCCGCTGAACTGGAGACCAGACTCTGGACCGCCCTGCGCTCGGACCGTTTGCTTATGCTGGGCCTTGCCGGCAAGGATGATGGCCATACCCGGCCCATGACCGCAATCCTTGAGAACGAGGATCGGGGCCCGATCTGGTTTTTCACCAGCACCGACAATGAGATCGTGACCGCAGGCGGCGGGCGCGCAGTGGCGGCCTTTGTCTCAAAAGGCCATGATCTCTTTGCGACGATTCATGGCAAAGTGACCATCGACACTGATCCGCTGGTGGTTGATCGCCTCTGGAACAGCATGATTGCAGCCTGGTTCGACGGCAAGGATGACCCGAACCTGCGCCTTCTGCGCCTGGATCCGGAAGGTGCGCAGATCTGGGAGAACGCCTCCTCGATCCTCGCAGGTTTCAGAGCGCTGTTCGGCGCCGACCCAAAGGAAGATTACAAGAGCAAAGTGGCCGCAGTCCCGTTGCGCTGATGTGGTGAGATGCAAGCGGGGCCGCAACCCGGATGGCCCCTGAAGACGTGAACCAAGGCCGGTAAGCTAATGGCAGATGTGAATGTTCGGGCCTGGCAGGCCGGGCGCGCCTTCTGCACGCCGCTGTCAATGTAGGGCGTGCTGAACGGGCATGAGATCACCGTCAGACGGTTGCGCCCTATGGCGTATACTTTACGTATATGCATCCTGGCGTTTATTCACGTTTTATACGCTTCAGCATATTCTCCTCTCTAACAGACCTCGTGCTGGCCAGCCTGCGACAGGCGACGATTTCCACCATCGAAACGGCCGGGAAACCGACGAAGCTGCGGTCGATCCTGGTCGCCATGACCTGGAGATTCAGATTGCGGCCCGCTCGCTGGGCAACAAAGCGGAAATTGAAGACCTGTTCTGATAGGGGTGCATACGGCCTTGCAGAGGGTGCAGGCCTTGCTGAAGAACCGCCCTGCTCTGGCATAAGAACCAGTAGAAAAAGCCGCATGGCACCACGCCGACACCCCATATCTTTCAAACGCAGATCGGCCGGTTGCCGGGTCGGATCGATCTGCAGGACGGCGTCGAAAGCGAGTTCTGCTGCCTGACGCCTGCGAGAGCTTTCGGGCTGCCGGTCAACGAGGCCGGAAGGGAAAATTTCGGTGCAACCAGCGCGTGGCTTGTCGAGCATTTCGACCGGATCTGGTCCCGTGACGGCCGCTACCTCTTGACGCCACTTTACGTCATCGTGACCGCGCAGCCGGTGGCCGGCAGATCGAACAGACGCAAAAAAGATGGCGCTGTCTGCCGGTGACAGTCGCCACTATTGCCTCGACCAGATCCAGGGCCCGGGATGGGCCCTGTCAGATCATGCCGCCATTGGCGCGCAGCACCTGGCCGTTGACCCAGCCACCATCGGGGCCGACGAGGAAGGCAACCACCGCCGCGATGTCTTCGGGGCTGCCGAGCCGTTCTAGCGGGTTCATCTTTGCCAGATGCCCGACAAGCTCGGGCGTCTTGCCATCGAGGAACAGCGCGGTCGCGGTCGGCCCGGGCGCGACTGCATTGACGGTGATCGAGCGGCCCCGCAATTCCTTGGCCAGAATGCCGGTCAGCGTCTCGACTGCGGCTTTGGTGGCGGCATAAATGCCGTAGGTTTCGAGTTTCAACCCCACCACGCTGGTCGAGAAATTCACGATGCGCCCCCCGTCGCGCAGGCGTTTTGCCGCCTCGCGCAGGGTGTGGATCGTGCCTTTCAGGTTGATATCGATCTGGCTGTCGATCAGCGCGTCTTCGCTCTGGCCGATCGGGGCCAGCTTCATGATTCCGGCATTGTTGACGAGAACATCAATCCCCCCGAAGGCGGCCTCGACAGTGTCGAACAAACGGGTGACGGCCCGGGCATCACTGACATCGGCCTGGGCGGTGAGGGCCCTGCCGCCCGCCATTTCGATGGCGGCTGCAAGCTCTTCGGCCGGCCCGACCGAGCCTGCGTAATTGATGACGACGCTGTAGCCGTCGGCGGCAAGGCGACGGGCGATGGCCGCGCCGATGCCGCGAGACGCGCCGGTGACAAGGGCGACCTTATTGCTGTCAGTCATATCATTTCTCCTGTGTTCAGCGCCGATGCGCCGGATTGCAGGGAATATGCGCCTTTCCATGATGCGGATAATTACTTATGTTCTGGCATCACTATTCCATTGATACGAACAAAAGCGGGCCGGGTTTCGCAGCTCCCGGCCTGAGAAACAGAGCAGAGACCATGGACCGACTGGATGCGATGCGGCTCTTCACGCGGGTCGTCGAAAGACGGAGCTTCACCCAGGCGGCCTTTGATCTCGACATTCCACGCTCTACCGCGACCCAGGTGATCCGGCATATGGAAGACCGGCTCGGCACGCGGCTGCTTCAGCGCACGACGCGCAGCGTGCGGCCGACCCTCGACGGGGAGGCATATTACCGGCGCTGCATCACTATCCTTGCCGATGTCGAGAATGCCGAAGGGGCTTTTGCCGGCGCCACGCCAGCGGGGCCGCTGCGTGTGGATGTGCATGGCACATTGGCGCGCCATTTCATTCTGCCCGCCCTGCCGCAGTTTCTGGAGCGCTATCCCGGGATCGCGCTTTACATGAGCGAGGGCGACCGGCTGGCAGATCTTGTGCGCGAGGGGATCGATTGTGTGCTGCGTGTCGGTCAGCCGCAGGACAGCGAAATGATCGTGCGCCGACTTGCCAGCCTGGCAGAGGTTACCCTTGCCTCACCGGATTATCTTGCCAGGTCCGGCAATCCCGCTGATCTCGACGCGCTTGGCACCGGCCATCGCATGGTCGGATTTCATTCGACGGCCACCGGAAGGGTGCTGCCGCTGGAATTCTCGGTTGGCGGCAAGGTGCGCGAGGTGATCCTGCCGACAACGCTTACCGTCAATGCCGCCGAAAGCTATGTCGACGCCGCGAGGCTGGGCCTCGGACTGATCCAGGTGCCGCGTTACCATGCGCAGGCCGCAATGGATGCGGGCGAGCTGGTCGAGGTGCTGCCCGCCAACTTGCCGCCGCCCATGCCGGTTTCGCTTCTTTATCCCAGCAACCGACAGCTGTCGCCGAGGGTGCGAGTGCTCATCGACTGGGCGGCGCAGCAGTTCGCCAGCGGTCAGCGCATTTAACAGCGTGCAGGCGGCCCGCGCCACGCATCTGCCACACGCGCCGGGCCCTTGTCGGTATAGGCTTCAGAATGTCCGGCCGAGCATCGCTGCCCGGTCCAGCAGGCCGGAGCGGCCGCTTTCTGACCCTGTACTGCCATGCAGAAGCTCCAGAGAGGCTTCCTCTATGCCGCAATAATTGAGGACGCCCTGCACCAGCTGTGTCTGCATCGCGCTGTCATAGCTGCGCTTCGCATATTGCCCGGCATCGGCTGAGGCGAGGCCGATCAGCAGGGCCTTGTTATGCGTCAGTTTGCGCGCGCCATAGGCCCAGTCACGGTTCCAGACCCGGTCGATCCAGCCCTTGCTTGTGGCTGGCAGCGACCACCACCAGACCGGAAACACAAAGGCGAGCGCGTCGTTTCTCGTGACGCGCGCCTGTTCGGCCAGAACGGCGGGGCTGTAGATTTTGCCGGGCGCATCACGATCAGGCTCATCTTCCACGCCCAGGCGCGGATCAAAGCCTTCCGCGCGCAGATCGGCGATTTCGGCCTTGTGCCCTGCCTCCTGCAGTCCGTCGACAAAGCGGTCCAGAACTGCGCCGCAGAACGAATTCCGGCGCGGGTGATCGAAAACGACCAGGACGTTCAAATCGGGCCTCCATACTCTTGTGATGCGTCATCTGGCCCTGCCGGTTCCGGCAGTGGCCCTGACAGCTCAGGGCAGAATCCAGGGTTGCCGCAGGATGCAGAGGGACACCTGTTCTCCCGGACGCAGATCCGGGGACAGGTCGGGCGCCTGCCTCACCAGAATCTGGGCTCCGGATGCGAGGCGGACCAGAAATTCGACGACCGGCCCCAGGAACGCGATGTCGGCAATGGTGCCGGACAGGGCAGCTGATCCGGGCTCGCGGCGGAGAACGGTGAAATCCTCGGGCCGGAACAGGGCCGCGCCTTTGCCGGGCTGCAGACCCGGCGTTCCTGCGGAATCCGCACCCGCAAAGGCGTCGACGGGGCGGCCTTCGGCGAACATCTCTGCCGGCAGAAGGTTCGAATGCCCGACAAAACCCGCGACAAAGGCGGTGCCTGGCTTCTGGTAGACCTCTCCTGGCGTCGCGAACTGTTCGACCGTGCCATTGTGAAAGACCGCGATGCGATCAGAAAGCCGCATCGCCTCTTCCTGATCATGGGTGACGTAAAGGATCGTCGCGCCGGTGCTGTCATGGATCCGTCTGATCTCGCGCTGCAGATCCAGTTTCAGGCTCTGATCCAGCGCGGCCAGCGGTTCGTCCATCAGGAGCATCTCCGGCTCGTAGGCCAGCGCGCGCGCAAGGGCGACCCTTTGCTGCTGCCCGCCCGAGAGGGAATCCGGCCTGCGGCCCGCAAACTCCTCAAGCCGCACAAGCGCCAGCATCTCCTGGAGCCGCCGCTTTTGCCGCTGCCGGTCCCATTTGCGCATCTTCATCGGGAAGGCGATGTTTTCGGCCACGGTCAGATGCGGGATCAGGGTGTATCTCTGAAAGACCATGCCGATATTGCGCAGGTTCGGCGCCACCGGCAGCAGCGAGTCACCGGCAAGCCGGATATCCCCGGTGCTGGGTGTTTCAAGCCCTGCGATCATATAGAGCAGCGTCGATTTGCCCGAACCGGACGGGCCCAGAAAGGTGACGAATTCGCCGCGTCCGATCTCCAGGCTGACATCGCGCACGGCGATGCTTTGGCCAAAAGATTTGCTGAGCGCGTCGATTGAAAGCCAGGCTGTCATCTGCCCCTCCGCGTAAGGATTGCCGCGATCAGCAGCAGGATCAGTGAAAAGGCCAGCACCATCGTAGAGGCCACCGCGATCACCGGAGTCAGATCCTGGCGCAGGGTGGTCCAGAGCTTGACCGGCAGGGTTTGCAGGTTGGGCCCCGCCATGAAGATCGAGATGACGATCTCGTCCCAGGAAATCAGGAAGGCGAAGATCACCGCTGTGATGATGCTGAGACGAATGGCAGGAAAGGTCACATGCAGCCGCGCCCGCCAGCGGCTGGCGCCGCACAGGACGGCGGCATCCTCAAGCGCGGGGTCAAAGCTGTTCAGCCCGTTCACAAGGATGATCACCGTGAAGGGCAGAGCCACGATGGCATGGGACAGCACAAAGCCGATGAATGTGTCATTCAGCCCGACCCGCAGCGCGAGGGAATAGATCCCGACGGCCAGAACGACCACCGGCAGCACCATCGGCATCAAAAGCAGCATATGCAGCCACCAGGCCCCGCGCAGCCTGCCGCGGCTCATTGCAAGGGCTGCGCCCAGCCCGAAGACCACCGCAATCACCGCCGCCGCAAGGCCCACCCGCAGGCTGGCACCGAGGGCCGCAAACCAGCCGGGATCGGCGAAAAACGCCTCATACCATTTCAGCGTCCATCCCGGCGGCGGGAAGATCAGCCAGCGGGACGATCCGAAGGACAAAAGCACGATGAAAACGACCGGCAGCAGCAGAAATGCGGCCACCAGCAGGCCGATCCCGATCAGCACCCAGCGGATGGCACCGAGATGACGGAAATCCAGTAACATCAGCTGCCTCCCTTTGCGGAACGCAGCGGGTCGAACAGCCGCAGCTGCAGGGCATAGGCCGCAAGCGTGATGGCAAAGAGGATAAAGGCCGCCGCCGCACCCAGACCCCAACGTAGCAGGGATTGCACCAGATGCACGATCAGCTCGGCCAGCATCATGGTTGAACTGCCACCCAGCATGACGGGCGTGATGAAATAGCCCAGCGACATGACAAAGACCATCAGGGCGCCTGCCGCGATCCCCGGCGCGCAGGCCGGCAGGAAGACATGCAAGAAGCACTGCCATCGGTTTGCGCCGCAAAGCGCGGCGGCCCGCAACAGGCCCGGCTCGATCGCCCGCATCGTGCTGAGCAGGGGAAAGATCACGAAAGGCAGCAGGATATAGGTCATCCCGATCACGACCCCGGTCATATTGTTGACAAGGCTCAGCGGCTCCGAAATGAGGCCAAGCCCTTTCAGCATCCGGTTGATCACCCCATTGGACTGCAACAGGATCAGCCAGGCAAAGCTGCGCGTCAGCAGGCTGGTCCACATTGAAATGAAGATCAGTCCCAGCAGCGCCATACCCCAGAACCGGTTTGACACCGCGATCAGCCAGGCGACGGGAAAGCCGATCAGCACCGTCACCACGGTCACCACCGATGCGATGGAGAATGTGTTGAGCAAGACCGTGCGATAGGCCCCGGATTGCAGCAATTCGGCATAATTCCCGAGCCCGGCTTCGGGCTCGAGAATGCTTCTGGCCAGCAGCAGCGCGACCGGCAGGATGAAGAAAAACAGAACCAGCAGCAGCGCCGGACCCGCAAGGGTCGCGGTCGCTCCCTCAAGCCTAGTGCGCAGCCCCGCGCTCCGGCTCCGTGGGGCAGGGCCTGTCAGCAGCACGGAGCGGGTCTTGTCAGGGCCTGTCTGCATCTGTTTTTCCCCTCATGACGGATCAGCCCGCCTGCCACTCATACCAGCGCGCGCTGATTGCGTCGCGATTTGCGGCCCACCAGGCGATGTCCAGCGGCACATTCTGTGCTGCATGTTCGCTGGGCTGATAGGGCAGGATCTCTGCCGCCAGCTCAGGGATCGCGCCGGGATTGGTCGGGCCATAGGCCGAGAGATTGGCCATACGGGCCTGGCCTTCTGCGCTGCCCGCATAGGCAAGGAAACGCATCGCCGCCTCTTTGTTCGGCGTGCCTTTGGGCACGACCAGCACATCGGCCGCGACCAGATTCTGATCCCAGGAAATGCCGATATCCAGCCCGTCCTGGATCAGCGACCAGAGGCGCCCGCTCCAGAGCATCCCGATCCTGGTCTCGCCCGAGGCGACCAGCTGCTGCGATTCCGCGCCGCTGCTGTACCAGACGATCTGCGATTTGATCTGGTCAAGTTTTTTGAATGCGCGGTCCAGATCGAGGGGATAGAGATCCTCGGGCTTCACGCCATCTGCCAGCAGCGGCACCTCCAGAAGGCCCGGTCCGACCCATTTGTAATAGGCGCGTTTGCCCGGGAATTTCTCGAGATCGAAAAGATCCGCCCAGCCTGCGGGATCGGCGTCAAAGCTGCCTTTGACAAAGCCGAGCACATGGGTCGAGACATAGCTGCCAATGGTGTAATCGGTCACGAAGCGCGGATCATGGGAATCGCGGTCAATGATCGAGAAATCCAGCTTCTCCAGCAGGCCCGCATTGCCGGCATAGACGCCGAAGTCATGCTCGACATCGACCACGTCCCAGGTGACGTTGCCGGCCTCGACCATCGCCTGCAGCTTGCCGTAATCCGAGGGGCCACCCGGGGCGACTTTGATCCCGGTCGCCTCGGTGAAGGGGCCGATCCATGCCTCTTCCTGGGCGGCCTGGGTGGTGCCGCCCCAGCTGATGAAATTGACCACTTTCCCATCGGCCAGGGCACTGCGTGCGCCGATCAGGGCCAGCGCGGTGCCCGAGCCGAGAGCGGCGAGGAGAGAACGTCGGTTTAACATGGGTTTCTGTCCTGTTTTCGGTATGAGGGGAAATCAGCCGAGGATCCGGCGATAGTAATCCAGCCAGTTCTGGCCGAGGAAATCGTCGATCTGCTCCTCGGTCCATTTGCGGCGCGCAAGTTCATCGGCGAGGCGCGGCAGGTCGGCGGGCGTGCGCATCCATTCCGGCCAGACCGGCGGCACCACCGGCGCCCAGTCATAGGTCGAGCGACCGGTGCGGACCTGGCGGATATAAGACAGCGGACGACGCCAGACGAAATCAGTGCCAAGCCCCAGCGATTTGTGGCCCACCACAGAGGCAGCGTGTTCCACCATATCGACGAAGGTCTCCAGCTTGCAGTCGATCCCGCCGGGAAGCATCGCGGGGAACAGCACCATCCCGAACATGCCGCCGGTTTCGGCAACCTTCTTCAGCACATCATCGGATTTCAGCCGGTGGGTCAGCTCGAATTTATGGCCGTATTTCGTGCCGAAGCTGGACGGGTTGGAATGGGTGACGGCGATCGGCTGGCTCGAATGCTCGATACTGTCCAGCGTGGTGCGCAACCCGCAATGCGACACATCGACGATCATGCCGAGGCGGTTCATCTCGGAAATGATCTTCTTGCCGTAAAGCGACAGCCCGCTGTCATTTGGCTCCAGGCAGCCCGAACCCGCAAGACCCTGGTGATTATAGCTCATCTGCAGGCAACGGATGCCCAGATCATAGAAGATCTCGACCAGCGCCAGGTCATCTTCCAGCGGCAGGGTGTTCTGAAATCCGAGGATGACGGCGGTGCGGCCGCTTTCGGCGATCCGGGTGATGTCATCGGCGGTCCGGGCCTGCTCGATCAAATCGGGATGGTGCCGGAAGGCACGCCGCCAGCGCGAAAGGGCGGACAGCGCGTCACGTGTGTTGTCGAAGGTGTAGTTCATGCAGGTGGTGTGAACACAGGACAATCCGCCCCGGTTCCATTCCTGGAAAACCTCGACATCGCATTCATCGGCCTGCAATCCGTCGATCAGGATGCGGCGTTTCGGAGGGGTGAGTTCGGACATGGTTGCCTCGTCGGTCAGTGATCGGGGGTCGGGTCAGGGAGTGGAGATGTCAGAAGAAAGGGGCGGTGATGGATTCCGCCTGGAAACTGCGCTGTACCGCCGGCCGTTCGACCAGGCTGTCGAGATGGCGGGCGAGATCGGGGAAGCTGCGGGTCGGCTTTGACAGCAGGCGGCACCAGCGCCCGAGGAGCAGCAGGTAGAAATCGGCAATGGAAGGCTGTTCACCGGCAAGCGCGCGCCGCCCCTGCAAGGCCGTATCCAGCACGGCCAGATGGCGCAGAAGATGCTCCTCCATCCGCGCCCGATAGGCAGGCTCGTCTTCGGGCGACACGTAGAATTCGGGGCGGTAATACTGCCAGAAATCCACCTGGACCGTGTTGGTCAGAAAGGTCAGCCACTGATAGGTCAGGGCGCGTTCGCGGCTGCCGGGCGCAGCAATCAATCCGGAATCGGGATGACGGTCCGCCAGATGCAGGCAGATCGCCGCCGCCTCGAACAGCGTCAGATCGCCATCGACCAGCGTCGGAATTCTTCCGTTCGGGTTCAGCGCCAGATAATCCGCGCTTTGATGCTCGCCCTTCTTGCGGTCGACGAGGATCAGCTCATAAGGCGCGCCGATTTCGTTCAGCACAAAATGGGGCGCGAGACTCGCAAGTCCCGGCGCGTAATAGAGTTTGTACATTCTGGAGTTTCCTCAGGTGAGGCCGTTGCTCTGCGGCCGGTCCGGCTGCCATCGCGGTTTCATATCGAGGCGTTCCAGCATCCGCAGATGCGAGCGCCGCGCCTCGTCATAGGCTTTCGCGGCATCAACCAGCTGCGGATGACCGTCCGCCCAGACGAGGACGCCGTTGACGATCACCCTGTCGACCGATTTCGAACCGCAATTATAGACCAGTGACTGCACCGGGTCAGACCAGGGATGGGCCTCGGGCAGATCGGTGCTGCGGATGACGATATCGGCGTATTTTCCCGGCTCCAGCGAGCCGAGATCGGCTGCCATTCCCACCGCTTTCGCGCCGCCGATGGTGGCCAGTTCCAGCACATCCATCGCGGTCATCTGCTGGCCATCGCCCTTGGCGCGGGTGCCCAGAAGCGCCACAAGCCCCTGAAACCCCACATCATAGCGGCAGCCGGAGGCAACACCGTCGCTGGCCAGCGAGACATTGGCGCCGTGGCGCCGCAGCTCGAGATGCCTCGCATGTTTTGCCGCCTGCGCCCCGAGGTTCATCGAGGTCACCGGGCACCAGACCGCCGTCACCCCGGCTTCTGCCGCCAGCTTCGCCTCATCGGGATCGAGGTCATTCATATGGCTGAACGTCATGTTCTCGCCCAGCAAACCGTGATCGGCATAATGGCAGATCGCCCGTTTCCCCAGACGCGCGGCATCGGCCCCGGCATCATGGTGGTCAAAGGACTGATGCATGGTCAGGATCGCGCCATTTGCATCCGCCACCGACTTTGCGGCCAGAAGCAGCTCGTCCGAGGCCGAACCCAGCCCGAAAACCACGACACAGCCGCGGATCAGCGGCTCCTTCTCAGCCGTATTGCGCTTCAGCTGGCCACCCAGCAGACCAAGGCTGCGGTCAAGATCGCGCGCGGCCCGCGACATGTCGTATACGCCATCGCTGATCGGCAGATCCCACAGGAACGGATCCCCGATAAAGCCCCTGATGCCAAGCTCAGCGGCAGCTTCGGCGGCGGCATCGGCATATTTCAGGGTTCCGGCCTCAAGAAAGCAGGTCGTGCCATTCGAGAGCATTTCGAGGCAGTTGAGCATGGTCGCCGCGCGCTCATCGGCAAGATCAGAGAGATCCCACCACCGGCGCAGCACATTCATCATCGTGCCGGTTTCCAGCGTATCCGGCAGCGCGCCCCGGGCCGTGTTCATGAAATGCACATGGGTGTCGATGAAGCCGGGATGAACCGTGCCGCCCTTGGCGTCGATCACCTGATCCGCGCGGTAGCGGGCAAGGAGCTCCGCCTCTGGGCCGACATCAACGATACGCCCGCCACTGATCGCGATCGCCCCGTTGGGCAGGCAGCGCCGCCCGGTATCCATGGTGATGACAAAGCCGTTGCGGATCAGACTATCGACAGGCAGCTGCTCCATGACATAGGCTCCGCTAAGGCTATTACCTCTGGCACCCCTCAGGCAGGCGCGCCGGTTCTCCTCAAGCATAAAGGGTCAGCCGGTTCGCTCAAATACTTATTACGACTTTGTTGATAGATATTTCGTATCAATAGCGCCAGGGGAGGAGCCGGCCCTGATCAGATAATCCCTGCCGGCAGTTTTGCGGCATGGGTCGGGGCCGCCCTGCCGGGGCTTCCGCCCGGAGGTTTTCCGGCACTGACGGAACCTGGGCGGGCAAGGGCCCGGCCTGACGCCTGATCGCGGATCGCATCCATGATCGACATGACGGCCGGGCTGCTGGCCGCTGTCTCAGGAAAGACCGCGTGCAGCGTGCTGACGGCCGTCAGATCCGGTGGGCACAGGACAGCGACCCCCCTCGTCACGGCGGCCACGCTTTCCGGAACGAGGCTGTAGCCGCAACCGGCCGAAACCAGCGCGACCATCGTCAGGGTGGAGCCCACGACCTGCGACACTTCGGGCGAGAAACCGGCGGTCATGCAGGCCCCCATGACGGCATCGAAATAGCCCGGTCCGATATCGCGGGAAAAGAACACAAAAGGTTCGACGGCCAAATCTGCCAGCCGCAGCGTCGGATCTCCGACCCGGGGATGATCCTCGGCCAGCACAAGGACGAGACGGTCAACCGACACTTCTTCCGTCACAAAGCCCGGCGCGCGCCAGGGGCCCCGGATCAGGGCGACATCCAGTTCGCCTTCCAGCAACATCTCGCCCTGGCGCACCGAATTCGCCTCGGTCAGACGAAGCTCGGTTTCGGGCCAGGCCTCGCGGAACCCTTTCAGGATCGCCGGCAGCAGCACCGAGGACGAGCTGACAAAGCCGAGGCGGAGCGTCTCTCCCTCGGCCCGCTGCACGGCCCCGAAAGCGATCTCGGCTGCCTTAAGCGCGCGCCGCGCATGGGGAAGGAGCCGGCGCCCTGCCGGGGTCAGCCTGACCCCTTTGGTGTCACGGTTGAACAGCGCCTGCCCGACATAGTCCTCAAGCTGGCGGATCTGCTGGGACAAGGGCGGCTGCGAGATATGCAGCTTTTGCGCTGCATTGCGGAAATGCAGCTCCTCCGCGACGGCGACGAAATATCTAAGCTGACGCAGATCCATATTTCATCAACTCCCTTGCGGCAGAATATGAGATGGGCGGGGACGCAAAGTTTCTGGCTGCCCCGGTGAAGGCGATGACTATAGGGCCGGATCCGGGCGCCAGCCACCTGAGGTCCCGGAACCATGTTCTCTTCTTCTTCGCTTGCATAGCGTTAACCTGCTAAA
This sequence comes from Rhodobacter sp. 24-YEA-8, assembly GCF_900105075.1. Lineage (NCBI taxonomy): Bacteria > Pseudomonadati > Pseudomonadota > Alphaproteobacteria > Rhodobacterales > Rhodobacter > Rhodobacter sp. 24-YEA-8. The sequence goes on along the minus strand of NZ_FNSK01000005.1, from coordinate 166,215 downwards.
GGTTGCCCGCATCGCAAAACTGGACCCGATCTGCCCGGAACAGTCACGCCTGTGACAGATTTCTCATGCGGCGTGACGCCCGCCCTGATGGGCGCGCTCACTGACGATAGCCTTCCCCGAAATTCCACCCGGAAACGCCTTGCGATCCGCCTGCGGGAGGGATGACAGGTTCGGGGCTGTGCCCCTGACGCCTCAGGAAGGCAGCCTGCCGCAGTGCCGGCGGAACAGCGGGCGCAGGAAGATCGGCAGGAAGATCGCCGTGCCGATGATGGTGGTGACGATCTCGGGGGCGACCAGCAAGACGGCGGCAATCGCGAGACGCCAGCGCTCCCACATGTAAAGACGGTCGGTCAGATAGTCCGGGAAAGCCGCCGTGGTGGGGCCGCCGGTCCCCATCAGGATACAGACGATTGCGGTCAGCAAGAGCGCCAACAGCAGCGTCAGGCCCTCGGGTGTCATGATCCCGACCGTGGCTGCCGCCGCCCCTGCCGCCAGCGCATATTTCGCGGCGACCACAAAGGCCGAAAAGACATCGCCAATCGTCATCCGGTCGCGCGGATTGACGAGGCCGATGATGATGCAGAAGGTGATGCCCCAGAAGGCGGCAAGGTAAGGCGTATTGCCGTTCGTCAGCACACCGAAAAGGTGCATGAAGGCCGACACCAGTGCCGCGATCATGATATGGGTATAGGGGATGCCGAGGAATTCGATCCTCAGGAAGGCGGCGGCAAAGTGGCGCTGATAGCCGTCCCGCACCAACGTGGGAATGGTCAGCGCACCGGTTGTGACCGCATTTGCAATCGACGAGCCGGTAATCGTTCGCATCATCGCCGATGAGAGCACCGCGACCTTCGCCGACCCGCCGGCATAGCGCCCGGCAATAAAACGTGGCGGCATCAATGAACAGCTGGCCAAACCCCATCCGGGCCGCCAGGCCGCCTGCGAATTTCCCCGGCTCGCGGAACCGCATTTCGGGGTTGAACTTCTCTTCCAGCGCGCAGGCTTCTGCCTCATCAGGCCGGATGTCGCGGGGCACTGCCGCCCCTTGTCTTTGCGGATCGCTCATCGGAACACTTTCTGTTCTGGAGGTTGGCACGGAAAGACGAAAAGCCGAAAGGTCGGGGCGCCGTGTGCAGAGGGGGCGGGGCTTTCACCACTCCGCCCACGGTTTCATCCTTCAGCACAGCTCACTCAGCGGCGGGGATCTCGGGCCCTGCCTCGCGGCAGAACCTTTCGGCGCCCGGATGCAGCGGAATGCCAACGCCATCCAGCGCATGAACCGGCACGATTTCCTTGCCTTTGGCGTGACCCGCATCCTGAAACCCCGTGAGTTCTTACTCCAGAGGGCCCTGGTGATCCAGAGCGAGCCCACCGCCAGCGTTGCCACGTCCTGATCAACACCCTGACAGGTGCCTGCCGGAATGGTGTTCGGCGCAAAGAAACCATAGTCTTTCAACACAGCCCCGGCCTCTGGGCCGGTCAGCGAAACCTTCCTACCGCTGAGGTCAGCGACCGCATTGCCCCCCGAGCCAGCCCGCGCCACCAGGTGGATCGAGCCCGGGTAAAGGTTTGAGATGGCATACAGTGCGGCTACCGGCTCCTGGCCGTCGAAAACGCCGGTGCCGGTCCAGGCGCAACAGGCCACGTCAGATTGCGAAAAGCCCGATTCAATCGCGCCGCCCCTGTCGCCGGAGACCGAGTGGACAGCCCTCAGGATTTGTCGGATCCGGAGCAGACTGCATGCTGACGACCTTGCCCCAGAGCGTCTCAGCGACCCGTGGAGAGGGCATCCGCAACCGCGCCAGCTCAACCCGCGCTATACCAGTACAATCGAACGCCCACGAAACCGGCCGCCGCGCAGGGTGCTGCGCCCCGGGCCTAAGCGGGATGCAAGCCTTCTAGGATCCGCTGAAACGCCAGCTGGCCGGGATCGGGAAGTCCGACAGAACGCTCTCCAAACATCCGGGCCCGGCCGAGAAGACAGGGCCGGGACCGAAAAGCTTCGACGACCTCGCCTGCGCTGGTTGCTGCGACGCGCGCCATCTGCTCAGGTGGCACCCCCACTAGCGAGCTCGCCACTGCGTCGAGACTGTCCAGCACCGTCTTGTCACCCAGATTGCCCTTACCGCGCGCCATCATCGCGTCCCGTCCCCCTCCGACGAGGTCCGCAATCCGGGCGGGATCAAGGCTGTCAGAGCCTTTCAGCTCTTTCGCTGCCGACATAAATCCAGTTGCAATCAGCGTGCCATAGGAAGAGGACGACACCCGCTGAAAGGCCTTTGCCACTTCCAGAAGGGCGAGGCCGAAATCAGCCGGGAGATCAATCCGCGCCGCCTCGGCAAAGCCATTGGTGACGGTGATCCCCAGATCGCCGTCACCAAGTTCGCCATCAGCGCGGCAAAGCTCATCCGAAAAGCCGGCGGTATAGGCTGCCACCCGCTCCAGCCCCGCTTTCAGATCGGCAACCGTAATCATGCGACGCTCCAGAAGGCACAATGCGCCGGCGCCTTCAGCCAGCGCTCCAGATCCGCGTCCAGTTTAAGTACCGTCAGTGTCATGCCCGTCATCTCCATCGAGGTGGCGTAACGCCCGATCAGCAGCCCGGCTACAGTCACGCCAAGAGCGTCAAGCCTGGCACTGAGACGGCGGTAAAGGATGTAAAGCTCCTCCTGCGGGGTCGCACCCAGCGAATTGACCAGAAGCGCGATGCGCGCCCCCGCTTCAAGCGGCTGATCAGAAACCAGCTGGTCCAGCATCTCATCGGCGATCTCGTCGGCGGTTTTGATGGCCGAGCGGTAAATGCCGCGCTCGCCATGAATGCCCATGCCCATTTCCATCTCATTCTCGCCCAGCTCGAAAGTGGGTTTGCCATGCTGCGGAATGATGCAGGGCGTCAGCGCCATGCCGATCGACACGAGATTGTCGGCGGCCTTTTGTGCAGCGGCGGTCACGCCTGCGAGGTCAAGCCCTTCATCCGCAGCGGCTCCGGCGATCTTGAAGGCGAAAACCATGCCTCCGACACCACGGCGCTTTGCAGCCTCGCTCCTCGGGGCCGAAACCACGTCATCGGTCAGAAGAACGGTCGATGTGGAAATGTCATTCTCCAGATCGACCATCTCGCAGGCCATGTCGAAATTCATCACATCGCCACCATAATTGCCGTAGAGGCAGAGCACGCCTTTGCCGCGATCGGCAAGCCGGATCGCCTCGGCCATCTGTTCCGCTGAAGGGCTGGCGAAGACATCCCCGACCGCGCAGGCTGAAAGAAACCCCTCGCCGACATAGCCGGTGAAAACCGGCAGATGGCCCGAGCCCCCCCCCGAGACGATGCCGACCTGGCCCTCGGCCGCGCCGCGCGCCCGCGCCACCACCCGGCGCGACGGCTGGGCATAGATGTCCGGATGGGCGAGGATCATGCCCTCAAGCATCTCATCAACGTAATGCGCGGCCTGGTTCAGGATTTTCTTCATCGTGGCGTCCTCCCGGGGTCTGTGGTTCTGGTTTTTCTTCGTCACGCCCGGCTGCGGATGCTGCGCGCCTGCCAGCGCTCCATCGCGATGGGCAGTGCTGTGCCGATGATGATCAGGGCGCCGACCACCACTTTCTGCCAATAGGATGGCACACCCACCATCAGAAGGCTGGTATTGATCATGGTGATGACCAGAACGCCCAGCATCGTACCGACCACCGTGCCGTAGCCGCCCGTTATCCGCGCGCCACCTAACACGACAGCTGCGATGACATTCAGTTCCTGCCCGACCAGATCGAAAGGGTTCGCCATACGGGCCAGCGTCATATGGGTTATCCCGGCAATCCCGGCAATCGCCCCTGCCATCACGAAGACAGCAACCTTGACCCCCGCCACATTGATCCCAAGCCGCCGCGCGCCTTCCTCTGAACCGCCGATCGCGTAGACCTTGCGGCCAAATATTGTGAATCGCAGAATCAGCCCGACCAGAACCGACACAGCTGCGAGAGCCCAGAAGGCCTTTGGCAGCGAGACCATCTGGCCCATCTCATTCTCGATCCGCACAATATTCGATCGTGCAAAGCTGACCACTTCGCGCGGCATATTGGTGACATAGACGGTGCCAAGGAAGGTCAGAAGCGCACCGCGGATCAGGCTCATAGTGCCCAGCGTCACAATCAGCGTGTTCAGCCCGAACCCACCAACCAGAATTCCGTTTATCAGGCCGAGCAGCGCCCCGATCAGTGCCCCCATCGCAAACCAGGCCCAGATCGACAGGCCGGGATCGATGGCCATGATGAGTTTTGCGGTTGCATACATCGCAAAGGCGCCGATGGCCGTGCACGAGACGTCAATCCCCCCGGCGCAGAGCACCAGCATCACGCCGATGGCGAAAATTCCGGTCACCAGCCCGTTGCGCGTGATGTCGATCAGCGTGGCTGCGGAAAAAAAGGCCGGGTTCAGGGCACCCAGAAACAGCGCCAGAGCCAGCGCCATTGCCATGACCACCCCCTGGGGCGAGCGCAGGGTTTGGGTCAGAATGACTGTCATATTTCCCATCGTTTTTCCTGCCGGATCAGCGGTCATGCGGCGCTCTCCCCTTGCGGATGATCGGCAGTGACGGCGGCATAGATTTCGTCTTCAGTGACGGATTCAGCATCGAAAGTGGCGGTCAGGCGGCCCCCGGTCATGACCCTGATACAATCGGACAGCGCCATGGCCTCGTAAATGTCATCGGTCACCACCAATACCGCACAGTCCTGACGCGACAGCGCCAGCACCAGTTCATGGATGGCCCGTTTCGAGCCGACATCTACGCCGACAGTTGGCCCGTTCAGGATCAGCAGCTTCGGGTCGGTTTCCATCCACCGTGCCAGAACCACCTTCTGCGCATTGCCGCCCGAAAGGGTCGAAATACTCGGTCCCGGCCCGGGCGCGCGGACCGAGAGTCGCCGGATCGCGTTGTTTGTGCGGGCTGCCATGGATCTGAGGCTGAGGAACGGGCCGCGCAGGTCATGTTCCATCGTTGCCACGCCGAAATTGTCCCGGATCGGCTGGTCGGCGAACAGGGCCTCGGTCAGCCGGTCTTCGGGAACATAGGCGATACCGCGCGCCATGGCATCTTGCGCGGAGCGCAGGCGGATCACCCCGGATGCGTCCTCAATCGTGCCACTGTCGGGCTGCAACAAACCAAACAGGGACAGGGCCAGCGGCGTGCGCCCCGAGCCGAGCAGGCCGACAATCGAGGTGATCTCGCCAGGATGCAGATCAAGATCCACCCCCTCATAATCGCCCCGGCGCGTCAGACCGCGCAACCGCAGAACCGGGGCCGCTGCAGCGACCGGGCTCCGCGCCAGGCGCTGGCTGTCGATGGGGCGCCCCGACATCGCTTCGACAAGGCCGGCTGGCCGGAATGCCGTGATTGGCCCCGCGACAACCGCCTTGCCGTCGCGCAGCACCGTGACCGTATCGCAGACTGCGAAAACCTCTTCGATCTTGTGAGACACGAAAAGAAAGGCAACGCCATCGGCCTTCAGCTGGCGCACGATCCCGAACAGCTGCGCCACTTCGGCCCGGGTCAGGGCGGTGGTCGGCTCGTCCATCACGATGATGCGCGCCTCGTTTGCCAGCGCCCGGGCAATGGCGACGACCTGTTTTTCGGCCACGGGAATTTCTTCCAGCACCCGGTCGGGATCAAGGCTGACGCCCATCCGTTCCAGGACCTCCAGCGCCAGAGCCCTGCTCCGACGCGCCGAATAGACCTTTGCCCCCGACGAAAGCGCTGACAGGAAAGAGATGTTTTCATGGACCGTCAGATTGGGCAGCAGCGAGAAATCCTGCCAGATCACCGAAAGACCCATCGCAATCGCCGCGCGCGCGCCCTTTGGTGCGCGCTTGCCATCGAACAATACCTCCCCCGCATCGGCGGCAATGACCCCCGAGAGGATCTTGATCAGGGTTGATTTGCCCGACCCGTTCTCGCCGGCAAGACAACGCACTTCACCCGGCCAGAGCGTGAAGCCGACCCCTTCCAGCACCGGGATCGGCCCATAGGCCTTGGCAAGGTTTCGCAGGTCCAGCAGGGGAACGGGTGAGGGCATGGAAATATCCCGAAGAGCGCAGCGCGTGCCCTGCCCGGACCAAACCGGGCAGGGCATGAAACGGATCAGAAGTTGTAATCGCCCATATTCGCCGAGGTCACATCTTCCCATGCCTGGCCATAGATCACATGGCCATCAACCTTAACGTCATTATAGCCCGGGATCCCCAGGTCATCGCCGGTTTTGACCTCCTGCCCCTCGATCGCCATGACCGCCAGCTTGTTCATCGCTTCGCCGGCCTTGGCCGGATCCCAGAATGAAATCATGCTGATGGTGCCTGCCTCGAGATAGGGGCCGGAAACAGATACCAGCGAGGTGCCGACAATGGTCACCTTGCCTTCAAGCCCGGCTTCTTCAACCGCGAGGGCGGCGCCAACCACATCCTCACCGGCCGACCCCTGGATGCCCTTGAGGTTCGGATAGGTGCGCAGCAATTCCTTGGTTTTGGCATAAGCGGTCTGCTGCTGTTCGTTCGATTCCACCTTGCCGCCGACCAGCGTCATTTTCGGATAATGGGCCTCCTGATAGGCGATGGCGGCATCGACCCATTCATTATGGGTTTTTGCGGTCAGATGGCCGACGAACACGGCATATTCGCCTTCCTCGCCCATACCTTCGGCCAGCGCCTTCATCAGATGCTCGCCGTAAGCGCCATTGTCGAAGGCCTCGATATCCCAGGTGACATTCTGCAGCGAGGAAGCCTCGTGGCCGATCACCTTGATCCCGGCATCGAGCGCCTTTTTCAGGACCGGCTCCAGCGCCTCGGGCGAATTCGGCACCACGGTGATTGCGTCAACGCCGCGCGCGATCAGATCCTCGATCATCTGAACCTGCAACGCGGCATCGGCCGAAACCGGGCCAATCGTGGTGGCATTATGGCCAGAGGCTTCTTTGAAGCCGGCCACGCCCTCGGCCATGCGGTTGAACCAGGCGATGCCTTCCAGCTTCACCACGGTCACGATCTCATAGCTTTTGGTTTCGGCCAGCGCCGGGCCGGCGAGACATGTCGCGCCAAGCGCCAGTGCCAGAGCGCCTTTGCGGATGGAAAAACTCATATCGTCCTCCTCTGTTTTGTTTATTTTTCAGTTTTTGCCACCGGCCAGCAGCGGCCGGGTGCTGTGGTAAAGTCTTTGGAAACGCGCTGCACCGTCGTGGTAAAGCTGTGTCAGATCAGAATCAGGTGTCAGCATGCGCGCGCTCGGGTTCCAGCGCGTGATATCGCGGGGAGCGACCATGCCGACCCCGACCGCAGCGAGAAAGGCATCGCCATAGGCTGCACCGGTCGAGCGGGCGCGGATCGTCTGCTCCCGTCCCGTGATATCCGAGATCCCCTGCGCCCAGATCGAATTGCGGGTGCCGCCCCCCACCGCAATCACCTCGGTGATGCGCGCGCCTGCCGCGTTATAGGTATCGAGGATCTGGGCGATGCCATAGCCAACCCCTTCCAGCAGGGCCCGATAGAGATCACCGCGCTGATGGGAGAGGTCGAGCCCGAAAATAACCCCTTTCGCCGCCGCATCATGGATCGGCGTGCGCTCGCCCGAGAAATAGGGCAGCATCAACAGGCCCCGCGCGCCGGGGGGTGAGGCTGCCGCCTCGGCGCTGAGCACCGCAAAAACCTCTGTCTCGGGCAAATCGCGGGCGAACTGGCTGACAAACCAGCGCGTGAGCGTGCCCGCAGTGGCGGTTCCCGACATCAGCGCGTGCTGGCCCGGGAAAAGCCAGGGCGCATACCAGAGGTGCGGGTCCGCAATTCTCTCGTCGGTCACGAGGATCAGGAACATTGACGACCCATACATGAGCATCATCTGACCGGAATCCTGCACGCCCACAGAAACCGCCTCGGCGGCGGCGTCGATTGTTCCTGCGATCACCGGCGTGCCTTTGGCAAGGCCCGTCAGCTGCGCGGCCTCAGAAGAGATATGTCCGGCGATATCGGTGGCCCAGGTCAGCGCGGGCAAAAGCGCGGCCGGCGCGATCAGATCATCGTAATCACGCGTCCAGGACTGGCTTTCGATGTCATAATAGGGATGATAGCTGGAGGCAGAATAATGGTCGATCACCACTCTCCCCGTCAGCCGGAACACGAGCCAGGTGGTCGAATTCATGATGTATTTCGTGCGCGCGAAAATCTCGGGCCGGTTGCGTTTCAGCCAGAGCATCTTGGGCCCGACCGATTGCGAGGTCAGACCATTGCCGGTGCGCCGCAACAGCGTTTCGACGCCGATTTCCGCCGTCAGCTCTGCGATCTCCCGGCTGGCGCGGGTGTCGACGCCGTAAAGCACACCATTCATCAGCGCGACGCCCGCCGCGTCGACCGGCAACATGCAGGGGCCGATTCCCGAGATGCCGACCGCGGCAATCTCTTTCGGATCAACGGCACTTTTTGCCAGCAACTCCCGCGTCAGCGTGACAAAGCCCTGCCACCAGTCGGCCTCGGCATCATGTTCAGCGTAGCCCGGCTCAGGGACCTGCATGTCATGGCGACGCGCAGCCTCGGCCATCACCCGCCCTCTCTCATCGACAAGGCATCCTTTCGCCTCATAGGTGCCGATATCAATGCCGAGCGTATAGCGCATCAGGTCACCAGATCACGGTCGAGACTGAAATCACCTGCCATGCGCGCAATGGCCGCACTGACCAGCCGGGTCAGTTGTGAAAGGTCACGCAAGTCGCACAATTCCAGCGAGGTATGGGTGTAGCGACAGGGAAAACACATATCAATGCAGGCGACGCCGGTGCCGACCAGCTGCACATAAGAGCTGTCGGTAAGAGCGCCGGTATGGGCGGTACGCTGCAGGGGGATACCTTCGGCGGCGGCAGTCTCATCCATCAGTTTCGGAAGCGCCGGATGGGGGATGGTGCCGTTCAGCGTGCCCCGCCCGTGAAAGGAATACAGTGCCATTGCCGGGCCACCGCCCAGGACGACCTCTCCGCGGCTGGTCATGTCCGGCGTGTCCGAGTTCAACGCGAGGTCAATCTGAATCGCCACATCGGGCCGCAGCCCCTGGGCTGCCACCATCGCGCCACGCAGGTTGAATTCTTCCAGCACGGCAAAGACGAAATGCACCGTCGGGCGCTGAGCAGCCGGCAGTTCCGCCAGGGCCGCCGCCGCAGCCATCACCACCGCGCAGCCTGCACGATCATCAATCCAGGTGCCCGCAACGCGGTGCTCGTTCAGATGCACCACCCGGGGCGTATAAACCACCGGCGTGCCGATCCGGATCCCGAGCGCTTCGACAGCGCCCGCACTTTCGGCGCCGATATCAATGAAAAGATCCGCATAGGGCGTGACCTTGTATTTCTCATCTGCCGGGGTCGCGTGGTGCGATTTATTGGCGATGATGCCATGCACATCGCGCCCCTCACCCACGCAGAACGTGACCAGCTGCGCCGGAAGCGCTTTCTCGGGAATGCCGCCAAGCCGCTCGATGCGGATCAGCCCGTTCGCTTCAATCTTGCGGGTCACGAAACCGAGGCTGTCCATATGGGTAAACAGCATCACCGAAGGTGCGGTGTCGGCGCCCGGCAGCGTACAGATCAGATTGCCCAGCATATCGACCGAGACCTGCAATGGCAGATGCGCAAGCTGCCCGGTGATATGGCGGCGGACCCGGTCCTCATGCCCGGCGAGGCCCGGGATCAGCATCAGCGCTTCGAGTGACTGGCGAAGAGAGTCGATCATATCCGTTTTTTCCGCATGAAAAGAGGGCCGAGGCCCAGATTGCCGGCCATCCAGCGCCCCAGCATCACCGCCACCAGCAGGCCGCCATAGAAGAGGTCGCGCGAATAGGCGCTGAAGGCCATAAAGTTCAGACCGCTTGAGATCAGCTGCAATGTCAGCACCGCCAGCACCACTCCGATCACGGTGCCACGGCCGCCATTGGGATCCACCCCGGCCAGCACATTGATCAGGATCACAAGAAGCAGATAAGAGCTGCCGTAATCGGGATTGGCCGAGCTGACCCGCGCCAGCACAACCAGCCCGGCCAGAGCCGCGATACCGCCGCAGATAGCATAGGTCAGCACAAGGGTTGTCGTCTCGGAAATGCCGGCGAAGCGGGCGGCAGTTGCATTGGCACCGTAAAGTCTGCCACGCAGTCCAAGCCGCGTCCGCGCCAGCACAAGTCCCAGCACCAGGGCCACGCCTGCGAAGATGACCAGCGGCAGCGGCAGGATCCCGAAGACCGACCATGTCCCCAAAGCGGCATACCAAGCCGGCAGCCCCGTCAGCGACGGGCCGCCCGTTATGACGATAGCGATGCCGCCAAACAGCTGCATGGTGCCCAGTGTCGCAAGGATCGCGGGCAGCCTGAGCCATGAGATCAGGAGCCCGTTGACCGCACCGCAGCACAGCCCCGTGAGGATCGTTACCGGTATGGCGACTGACGCCGCAACGCCGCCTTCACGCAGCAGAACCGCGCAGATCACCGCGCTCAGATTGGCGACGGCCACGACAGAAAGATCGATCCCTCCGGCAATCATTGCAGGCAGAATTGCCAGGGCCAGCAGCCCGAATTCCGGGAACTGGAACCCCATCGAGGAGAGATTGTTGAAGGAAAGATAGCCCGGCGCGGCCAGTGACAACGCGACGAAAATCCCGACCGCCAGCGCTGCGAGGCCGTACAGATAGCTGGTTGTCGTATCGCGTCTTACGTCCATCGTCTCTCCCCGGTATGGTCTGCCTGAACGTCAGCCCAGGCTGGCTCTCACGATCCTCATGAAGTCATTGCACTCTCCGGATCGTCGGCATTGACATCTGCTGCCTGCAAAGCCTCCGGATCGCAGGCGACCCCTTTGACGATCCCCTTTGTCACCGCCGCCTCATCATAAAGCCGGACCCCCGGCAAAGGCTTCAGGTGGACCATGGCAGTCACCGGTTTCGTGCCCGGAAGCAATTTTGCGAAGTTTGACATAGCTGCCCGCATGGCAATCTAAACATGCCGCGAAAATTGCGCCCCGGGCAAACCTGCCCTGCCTCTCTCTCGATGATAATCCCCCTGCAACCCTGTTTGCGGGTCTGGAGAAAAGGCTAATGGATGGCCTCGACAAGCGTCAACAGGATTCGAACACAATCGAAAAAGAATTCTGTGCCGACATCTGTGACGATCAGAGATTCTCGTTGAATTCTGCCGGTAACTTCATGGCCATCTGTATGGAAATTTTCATACATCAATGATTTTGCTGATGAAAAGTAGTTTATGGGCAAAATCGTGGCAACCGGAGGCATCTTGCGGCATTAAACATTATCGAACATATCAAACAAAATGTTTCACCCGATATGCCAGAAATTCCACCTGCCTCTGCCCCTGCCACGTGGTCAGAGGCCGTGAATGCGATGAACAAACGGAAGCACCCCGGACCAGCGCCACTCCGGGGCTAGGCCGCAGGCCAGGCTCTGCCGCCTAAACTCCTGTGGCACGGCCCCGGGCGCGCAACGCGCCGAAAGGCCCGGCCGCCGAACCGACAATCTGTTAAGGCGATGACCGGCTCAGGGCCGGCCTTTCGGGGCACCGGTATCCTCGGCATAGATCAGATGGGTTGCCAGCACTTCGGCGGCGTCCCCTATGTCCTTCACCAGCGCTGCGGCGATCGCGTCGGGGTCCTGTCTGCGCAGTGCCGAGATCATCTGGCCATGTTCTTCATTAGCGATGACATGGAAGCGCCCTTCATCCGCGAGACGGTTCAGCCAGGGGCCGGTCCGCAACCAGCACAGCCCGATCATCTGCTGAAGGAATGGCTGCTTCGCGCTCTCGTAGATCAGAAAATGGAAGCTCTGATTATCCGCCAGATAGTCGGAAAAACGGCCCTCGGCGATTGAAGCGAACATGCGTTCGTTCAACACTTCCAGCTTTGTACAAAGCTCTGCACTGGCATGGGACAGCGCAGCCTCACCGGCCAGAGGTTCCAGGCGCAGGCGGATCGCGGTGATCTCGGCAAACCGGGCACGCGTCATGACCGGCACCTGCACCGTGCGGTTGGCGGCAAGTTCCAGCGCCCCTTCGGCGATCAGGCGCTGCAGGGCCTCCCGGACCGGAGTGGCCGAAATGCCGAGGCTCGCCCCCAGACCACGGATGGTTACGGATTGTCCGGGGGTGAAGCGCCCCATAAGAAGCGCATTTCGCAAAGCCGAATAGGCCTGCTCGTGCAAGGGTTCGGCGGTCAGTTGGGCAAAATCCATTTTGCTATCTTTCAGGCACTTTGACCGAAACTATCAGTTTCCCCTGCACGGCGCGAGCCTGCTGCCAGCCAGGCCTCAGGCGGCGGCAACCGCGGCACTGATTGCCTCAAGAAACCGAGTCGCTTCGGGCTTTTGCAACACCAGTGGCGGGCGGATCTTGAGAATGTTCGCGCCGGGTCCGGTGGCGCTGATCAGCACACCATTGCGCCGCAGATGGTTGACGATATGGCCCGCTAGCCGGGCATTCGGTTTGTTCGTGCTCTGGCTCTCGACACATTCCATCGCCAGAAACAGCCCCGCGCCCCGCACGTCACCGATATCGTCGCGTCCGCGTACAATCTCGGAAAGCCCCCGCTTCAGAAAGGCCCCGATCTCGCGCGCGTTTTGCTGAAGCCCTTCGGTTTCGATCACATCAAGCACCGCCATTCCGGCAGCACTGGCCACCGGATTTCCCCCGAACGTGTTGAAATACCTGGCTTTCTCGCCGAATTCCGCGACGACTTCCGGGCGGATAGCCGCGCCTGCAACGGGGAAACCATTGCCCATTGGCTTGCCCATCGTTACGATATCAGGCGTGATGCCATGCCGCTGAAAGCCCCAGAAACGATCCCCCGTGCGGGCAAAGCCAGGTTGCACCTCATCGGCGATGAAGAGCCCGCCTTCGGCGCGGATCAGATCGGCGGCCGGTTTCAGAAAGCCCGCCGGATCGGGGTAGAGCCCGTCACTTGAGAAGATCGTGTCGACGATGAAAGCCGCGGGCTCGATCCCGTCAGCGCGCATTTCTGCGATGGCTTTCGCCAGATCCGCCGCCAGTTTCGCCCCCTGTTCGGCGGGCGGGACAAACAGAGCATTGGGCGCATCGATCAGGCGCACCCTCGCGCCCCTTTTAACGAAGCCACCCAGCGAGGGAGAGAATTCCGATACCGACTCGGTCAGCCCGTGATAGGCCAGCCGGGTCACGATCACCCCCTGGCGCCCGGTGTAAGACCGCGCGATACGCAGTGCGAGGTCATTGGCTTCTGACCCGGTGCAGGTGAACATCATATGGCCCAGCTCGGGGGGCATGGTGGCAAGCAGCCTCTCGGCATAGCTGACCACGCCCTCATGCAGGTAGCGGGTATGGGTGTTGAGCGTGGCAAGCTGGCGGCTGATCGCCTCAACCACTTTTGGATGGGAATGGCCGACAGAGGCCACATTATTATAGGCGTCAAGCCAGGCATTGCCTTGGGCGTCGTAAAGCCAGACCCCCTCGCCCCGCACAAGGTGGAGCGGTTCTTCATAGAACAGGCGGTAAGCCGGCCCAAGCGCTTTGCCGCGCCGCTGGATCAGCGCACGATCCTCAGGGGCAAGACCAGCGGTCCGCGTCGGATCAAAAGCATTTACCATGGTGGTATCGGGTTTCATCCGGGTCACTCCGTCGTTTTTGCAGGCAGGGCGGCGCGCAGCAGCCGCGCGGTTTCATCGGCGCCGATGTGATCGATCGCATCAAGTCCGCGCAGCGAGGCGGCCGCGTTCCTCAGGATATAGGGCGCATTTTCGGGATAGCGGGCCGCGCGCCAGGAGGTAACGGCCAGCGTGGTGACATGGCGCATCCGGATCAGATCGGGGAGCAGCGCGATCTCTTCCTCTTCTGGCATCAGAACCGAGGCATAGCCCGCAACCATATCCGCGACCCGCGCAAGCGGCGCGGGACCCTCGGTGATATTATAGGAGCAGGCGACCGCCAGATCACAGGCCAGCGGCGTATGAACCATATCGCCGAAGTCAATGATCCCGGTCGGGATATTGGCCTCAACTCCGTCGACAACCAGATTGTGGGGGTTGAAATCATTGTGCACGACCCAGGCCCGCAGATGCGGCAGGCGCGGGGCGATCTCAGCCTCAAACCGATCGAGATGGGCGCCAAGCCGGTCGCGCAACGCGGTATCGCTGACCGCGGACAGCATCGGGCGCAGGCTGGCCGCCTGTTTAATGTCCCATTGCAGGACATGACCCGCGGCGGGATGGAAAAAGCCGCGCATCCCTTTGCTCAACCGCCCCAGCAGCGCGCCTATGCGGTAGTGCAGATCCGGGCCGGGCGTTGCGGCATGCAGCATTGTGCCGTCAAGCCATGTCAGCAGCCGCACGATATGCTGCTGCCCAGAAGGGCCGGTGACAATGTCCCAGGCCTCACCGTTCAGCGTCTGACAGATCCGTTGCACCGGCAGGTCGGGATCAATCACTGCCAGATGCATCAGCGCCGCCGTCTGCATCGCGGTGACACTGCGGTCCTCGCTGGCATTGGTGATCTTCAACAGCGCCTGAGTGCCACAGGCCAGGCTGACATGAAAATTGGAATCCCGCTCGGATGACAGGCTGCGGAACTGGCCGGCAATGCCGAAGGTCCGCAAGGCGATCTCTTCGGCCTGGGTGATGGAAATGCCGGGCGGGTCCTGCGAAAGCAGTAAATTGGCGTCTGCCGCGCGGGCATCCGGTGCCAGAGCGGGATCGGTGGTCATCCTGAAGGGCGGCAAGCCGCCATGCGCCAGGCTGGCGCTGAGGTCGGACGGGATCTGCACGTCTTTATCCTTGTTCCTGTCTTCGGTAGCGGCCCCCCGGGGCGGCTTACACAGAGGAATTGCTGCCACCGGCGAGGCATTCGCCGCCATCCGCCACAAGGGCATGGCCGGTGATGAAAGAAGAACGGTCCGAGCACAGGAAAAGGATCGCTTCGGCGATTTCTTCCACCCGTCCGAACCGGCCCATCGGCACCAGGGTGCCGACCACCTTCTCCAGCGCAGCCCGTCCGCCAAGCTGTGCCTCATAGGGGCCATTGAAGGGGGTATCCACCCAGCCCGGGCAAAGCGCATTCACCCGGATGCCATCTTTGGCGTAATCCAGTGCGATCTGCTTTGTCATCGTAATGACGGCGGATTTGGTGGTGATATAGGCAAGCATGCCCTTGTCGAGGAACACCCCCGCATTCGAGGCCGTGTTCAGGATCACGCCGCCGCCTTGCGCGCGCATATGCGGCAGCGCCGCCTTGCAGGCCGCAAACTGTGCAACGACATTGATCTCATAGCTTTTGCGCATCTCCTGCGCGCCGATATCCTCCATCGCGCCCGCGATCTGGATGCCGGCGTGATTGTGCAGGATGTTCAACGCGCCCCGATCAGCGACCAGCGCTGCAAAAACCGAGGTGATTGACGCTTCATCCGCCACATCAAGCGCGGCAGACCCCGCCTCGCCCCCGGCGTCCCTGATCCGTGCGGCCGTCGCAGCCGCAGCAGAAGCGTCGCGATCCGTCACCATGACGAAGGCGCCGTTTGCTGCAAGAATTTCTGCCGATGCCGCCCCAATCCCAGATCCGGCGGCGGTCACCAGGGCGGTCTTGCCGTCCAGAAGCCTTTGCGTGGTCATGCTTTTTCCCCCTCACCCTTGGCGGGCTCCCGCAGGCTGCGCTCGGATGCGGCATCAAACAGATGGATTGCGCCGGTATCGGCAAAGAAGCTGCGGCTCTCGCCACGGGCAGGGGCGGTTCCGGGGGCCAGCCGCAGGGTCACCTCCTGGCCCGCGAGATCGCCGATCACATAGACCTCGGCACCGCAGGGTTCGATCAGCGAGGCCGTGACCTGGAAAGCCGGCCAGTCCGCCTGAAGCGGCGCAAGGTGGAAGGCTTCGGGACGAATCCCAAGCAGAACCTTGCGGCCCGTCTCGCCGCGCAGATGGGCAAAACCGGCGGGAAGGGCGAAGGAGGGCCCGGCCCCGACGCGGATTTCACCGCCGGTCAGTTCAGCGGGCAGCAGGTTCATTGCCGGCGACCCGATGAATTTCGCGACGAATGTGCTGGCCGGGCGATTGTAAAGCGTATCGGGGCTGCCGATCTGTTCGATCTTGCCGGCCCGCATCGCGACAATGCGGTCGGCAAGTGTCATGGCCTCGATCTGGTCATGGGTGACATAGATCACCGTCTGTTTTTCTTCGAGATGCATCCGCTTGATCTCGGCCCGCATCGAGGTGCGCAGTTGCGCATCCAGATTGGAGAGCGGCTCATCGAAGAGATAGACCGCCGGTTCGCGCACCATAGCGCGGCCCATGGCAACCCGCTGACGCTGACCGCCCGACAGTTCACGCGGCTTGCGGTTCAGAAGGTGGTCGATATGCAGGAGCTTTGCCGCACGCGCCACCTGATCGGTGATCTTTGCCGCCGGAACTTTCGCAAGCTTCAGGCTGAAGCCCATATTTTCAGCCGCCGTCATATGCGGGTAAAGCGCGTAAGACTGGAAAACCATCGCGATGTCACGGTTCTTTGGTGACAGATGCGTCACATCCCGCGCCCCGATGCGGATTTCCCCTGCCGTTGTCGGCTCCAGCCCTGCGATCATGCGCAAAAGCGTGGTCTTGCCGCAGCCCGAGGGGCCGACCAATACGACGAATTCCCCGTCTTCGATCTTCAGATCGAGATCGCGGATGATGTCATGGGTCCCGAAACTTTTGGCGAGTCGGACGACTTCTACCTCTGCCATAGCCCTGTCCTTCCTAGAATCTTTTGGTGAAAAGGCCGCGTTTCTCGCCGATTTCGGCGGCCTCTTCGATCAGCGCCGCAATCAGGGGCGCATTGAAACTGTCGCGCATCAGCTGCGCGCGGGCGCGCAACTCAGCTGCGGAGCCGGCCCTGCCAGGGCGCAGCAGCTCGTAGGTGTCGAGCAGCATTTCCTGTGGCACAGCGGTCAGCTCGGCCGCGCGCTCAAAGTTCTCGGCCAGTTTATCGCGCCTTGCCGCGCGGGCGATATCCGCCTGAAGCCGCAGCACCTCGGGCGTGATCGCAAGGTCCTGCGGCCCGATCAGCCCCGCCACGGCGGCATCAACGGTGAAGTCATCAAGCCCCAGACCGCCGGGGGTACGCACCAGCTCCGGCGCCTTTTCCGAAAGCGGATAGAGATCAAGTGGAGACTGGCTCATGCGTTGCGCTCCGCGCTGGCGAAAAACATCTCTTCGGGGGCGGCTGTGGGGTCGGTCATCTCGGTCTCGATGGCGTAGAGCAATGCGACACGCGGATGGAACCGCGCTCCAAGTGCCTGGCCGTCATTGGTCACGATGATCGGCTCTGGCAACTCACCCCAGGTCATGCGGCCCGCGTTGCGACCCATTGCGCGATACTGATCAAGGCGGACCAGAGGCGCATTGGAGAAAAGCTCCAGGTTCATATGCGGCAGCCGGTCTTTCTGGTGAATGATCGCTGTACCCTTGGCCTGAATGCCGATGCCGAACCCCGAACCTGCCAGTCGTGCCGCCGTCAGCCCGAGAAATGAGGTATCGGCGGTGTGACGGATGCGGACGACACGCGGCAAGGCCCCGCCTTCGAGAATACCCTTTGTCAGGGCATCCAGCACATCGCTCACGGCGTGGCCGGCGGTGGTCTGGTGCAGCCTTTCCCCGAAGGCCGGAGAGATGCCAATCACCACCTCATGCGGATCACGGCCCGGAGCGGCCTCGCCGATCGGGTAGAACTGCGCGGCGCCCGAGGGGGCCTGGTGGCGGCCCTCGCCAGCGAGGATATGATTGCGGTTGATCGTTCCCCGCACCGCTTTGACGCGGTTCCAGCGGTCTTCGTCCATGCGGTAGCCGGTGCCCGGGCCGGAATAGCGGTTCGGGTCGTTGACGGCCGATACGACGCGCCCGTCGCGCACGATGGCCGAGGTCTGCAGA
Organism: Rhodobacter sp. 24-YEA-8; assembly: GCF_900105075.1. Lineage (NCBI taxonomy): Bacteria > Pseudomonadati > Pseudomonadota > Alphaproteobacteria > Rhodobacterales > Rhodobacter > Rhodobacter sp. 24-YEA-8. The sequence goes on along the minus strand of NZ_FNSK01000005.1, from coordinate 148,277 downwards.
TAGTCACCGCTGACGCGCTGGCGCAGCATGGACATCAGGTTTTCTGCCATCTCACGATGCCCGCGCAGCGCCAGAGCGCGTACCACGTCAATCGCGGTCAGGTCGCGTGCTGCAATGTCCTGGCTGATCTGCAGCGTGCGCAACGGCGAGAATGTCTCTGTTTCATTCGAACCGGAGGCATGGATCACGCTTTCGATCATCTCGGCCCCGGCCTTCGCAAGGCCCAGCTCGTCCAGCACATCTGCCAAAGCCAGGACTGCCTGACGGCGCAGGGCCAGTGCCGTTGTCTCTGCAACCGGCGCAAGCCCGCCATCGGCCTGGAAATCGCGTTGCAGGGTCAGATAGTCCTCCAGTTCTTCGGCATTGAACAAGGAGGGATTGAACGAATTATCATAGGCGCGGATCGAGCCGAACCCCGAGGTGATCAGGTCGGATCCTGCCAGAAGATAGGGCGTGATCTTCGCACCGATCCTGACCTCGGATTCCGAGGTTTTGGTGTCATTCCCGGAGGCGCATTCGAGGCCCAGCCAGACCGCCAGCAGATTTTCTGCCATCAGTTCGCGCACGCCACCGGGCATGGAGGCGGTCAGCGGCGCCCCATCGACGCCACCGTTCTGGGTGCCCTGCACCCCCATGGCGCGTTGCAGACACAGGCAGCGCGCCTCAAGATAAAGGACCGAGCATTTCTCATGAAAGCCCATCAGCAGCTCGGACCCGGCGCCCGACGTGCAGCGCGCCTTGATGCCGCGCGAGGCATAGGCTGCGGTCAGGAAGGTCTTGGACCAGGGCGTGTCATCACCGTCAACAAAGCTGCGCTCAGAGCCGTAGACCGAAACCGTCTCGGCGTAGGTGGCAAGGCCCGCAAGACCGATCTTCAGTTCCTCAGCCTCTTCGATGGAACATTGAAAAAGGGTCGAACCACGCCCCGAAGCTGCGCCTACGGTGCAGGCCAGCGCATTTGCCCATGCATTGCCCGCCACCCGCATCGTCGTCTCGATCTCATCAAAGCCAAGCGCAACAGCAATGGCGCTGTCTGCCGCCAGTTGCAGCGGGTCATCCTTGGCATTGGTCACATGCGCCTGATTGCCGGGGCTGTGGCGCTGGCGCATCTTGGAATAGGCGAAAGTCGCCTCCAGCATCGAAAGCCGCCCGACCACCTCGGCCAGTTTCGCAGGCGTCATGCCGCGGGCCAGCCGCTCCAGCTCTTCGCGCGGCACGTTCACATCGACCAGCATCCGGGCGATCCCGGTGCTGTCGAGTGCCATCGCCTCGGGCGCAACGGCAACATCGAGGTGATGCGCGGCGATGAATGCGTCGAGAATGTCGAAATCCGCAGCCTTGCGGCCATCCATCTCAAGGATCTCGCCTGCCGCACCCAGTACGAGACCCGGCACAGGATCCCAGGGAGAATGGAAGACGGCAAAGCCATGTTCCGGGTTTTCTTCTGAGAAGCTGTCAAGCCGCAGGGGGCGCTGGTCCCATTCCAGCATGCGCTTCCAGCGCGGGGTCTGACCGGCATCCATCTTCATTTCTCTTTCATGATGCGCAGGAGAAGCACGGTCAGGGCCACGACCGCAGCCAGCAGAATGAAGGACACAGCCGCCGCCTGGCCGATATCAAGGAAGCGAAAGCCCAGCCTGTAGGCATAGAAGCTGATCGTTTCGGTGACTTTACCCGGACCGCCCTGGGTCAGCATGTAAATCAGGTCATAGCTCTTCAGCGCGGTGATCAGGCGGATCAGCACCGTCACAAGGATCACCGGCCTGAGCATGGGCAATGTCACATGCCAGAGGATCTGCCAGGAGCTGGCGCCATCAATCCGGGCCGCCTCCACCGGGTCCTGGGGCAGCGATTTAAGCCCGGCATAAAGCATGATCAGCATGAGGGAGGTCTCGTTCCAGATATCAACGAAAACCACTGTCGCAAGGGCAAGATCGGGATCTCCGAACCAGCCCTGTTCGGGAATGCCGACTTGCGACAGTACCCAGTTGATGATGCCCAGATTGGGGTTGAACATCAGCCGGAACATCAGCGCCACCGCGACGGGCGTCATCAGGATCGGCAGCATCAGCACGACCAGATAGAAATTGCGCATCTTCAGCCAGGGCTGGTTCAGAAGCAGTGCAAGCCCGAAGGCGATCAGAAACTCCAGCACGACGACGATCACGGTGAGCTTCATCGTCACCCATGAGACGCCGGCGAATTCCTCGCTCATCATCAGGGTGTAGTTCTCGAACCAGATCAGATCACCCATTCCATAGGTGATGATATATTCGTGCAGGCTGAGCCAGAGCGAGTAAAGCAGCGGCCCCGCCACCACCAGCGCCAGCACGAGGATCGTGGGCGTCATGAAAAGCAGTTTGTAAAAGCCGACAGAGAAGCCGTCGCGGCGGGAACTGTTCGGGGTGGCGCGTGTCATGTCTTCGGGCATCCGTCGCTGGGATCGGGTATCACGGCCCGGCAAAGGCGGGCCGTGACATGTTACAGGTTCCGCTTATTTCAGCAGCGGATCGCCGCGGGTCAGACGCGCGAGCTTGTCTTCCGCATTGGCGATGGCGGTGGCCGGATCGGTGTTATTTGCCAGAACATCGCCCATCACCTCGGCAAAGACCTCGACAAGCTGGGTTGCGCGCGACATCACAGGCAGGCCCTTGGCATGGGCAAGGGCGTCACCGACCGCGCCCATCGCCGGCCAGCGCTCCAGATAGGCGGCATCGTCATAGATCCAGGCCTGGGTCGGCTGTCCGCCCGCCATAGCGCGCTTCATCGCGACATCTTTCGATTCCGCCCATTTGATGAATTCCCACGAGCAGTCGGGATTGGTCGCGTTGGAGGGAATTGCCCAGCCCCAGCCGCCAAGCAGGCTGTCCTTGCCTGGCATCCGCGCAAAGGCCATCTTGTCGACAACCTGGCTTTCCTTCGGATCCTGAAGCGTCGGCATCAGGAAGAGAAACTGGATTGCCATGACGGCTTTATCCTGTTTCAGCGCATTGGCCACATCGTCAAAATTGGCCCCGAGTGCGCCCGGCTGGGCGGCATTCTTCATCAGGTCGGCATAGATCGTCACCGCCTCGATGGCCTCAGGAGAGCTCAGTGCCGGCTCCCAGGTTTCACGGTTGTAGAAATCGCCGCCAAGCGAGAAGAGGTAATTGGTCGCCTCCATCACCACCGGATCGGCGCGCTGACCGGACATTGCGACACCGGCCTTGCCGGTAAACTCGCCCGCCCATTTCGCCAGTTCGGCATATTCCTGCAGGGTCTCGGGCAGGCGCCAGTCACGGCCAAACTTCTCTTTATAGGCTGCCTGGAACTCTGCGCTGTCAGTGATGTCCTTGCGGTAAAGCATCCCCATCGCATATTGCCAGAAGGGCAACATATAGGTGCTGCCCTTAACGTGGCCATTCACCTCCATCAGCGCCGGATAATAGGCCGAGGTATCGACCCCGTCCGCCGCGATCCGGTCATCGAGCGGCAGGATCCAGTTCGCAGTGACAAACTCCCCGGCCCAGTAACTGTCGACCACCAGCACATCATAGGAGCCGGACGAAGCGGTAAGGCTTGGCACCAGCTTTTCATGCATCAGCGAGTAGTTCACCGCTTCCAGATTGAGCTTTGCACCGGAGAGAGCTTCGAATTCAGGCGCGACTTCCAGAAGTGCGGTGCTGTCGGGCACAGTCTCCAGCAGCAGGTTCAGCGTCTTGCCCTGGCAGACGGCGGCCGCATCAGCCAGCGCGCCCGAGGTGGTCAGCAGAAGCGCGGCGGTTATACCGAGCCCGGTTTTCGTCAAACGGGTCATTTCTGTCTCCTTGTTGGTTGTTTCAGGGCTTTGCCCTTGTTTTATTTTGGGGCTCAGCCCTTCACCGCGCCTGAGTTCAGCCCCGAGACGAGGAAACGGCGCATCGCGAAATAGAGGACTGCCATGGGCAGCATGGCGAGGATCGTCGCTGCACTGACCGCGCCGATTGCTGTGCCTTGCTGCGTTACGAGGCTCGAAATAGCGACCGGAAGGGTTTTCGAGTCATTGCCGGAAAGCATCAGTGCAAAGAGAAACTCATTCCAGCTGAGCACGAAGCTGAGGATTGTGGCGGCGCCGATACCAGGCAGAAGGGCCGGCACGATGATCCGGATAAAGGCGGTGAATGGTGTGCATCCATCGATCAGCGCTGCCTCGTCGAGCTCTCGCGGGACGCGCTTCATAAAGCTCATCAGCAGCCAGACCACATAGGGCAGGTTGAAGGCCAGATAGGTGATGATCAGCCCAAGATGGGAATCGGTCAGCCCGATATCTTTGAAGATCAGGAAGAACGGGATCACCAGCACGATGGGTGGCATCATCTGGGTCGCAAGGATGATCACCGGCATTGCCTTGCCGCCAGCCTGGTAGCGGTCGATCGCATATGCCGCCAAAGCCCCGATCACCACCGCCAGCACGGTCGAGGCCAGGGAAATCACCAGGCTGTTAAGGAAGAACGTTCCGAAGTTCATCTCGGAAAGGATGGTCCGATAGTTCTCCAGCGTCGGAACGAAGAAGATTTCCGGGGGCAGCTGATAGGCCACCACCTTATCGGCAAACGAGGTCCTGAGCACCCAAAGCAGCGGCAAAAGCACCACCAGGCTGCAAAACCCGAGGATTGTATGGGTCAGAAGACGCTGGACGAGAGAGGGTTGCATCCGCGATGCCTGTAATTTGTTATAACAGATAACGACCTTGCAAAGAGTCCCGGGGACTTGTCAACTGAAATTCGCAAGACTTGCGCTGGTGAGGAGCAAATTGCCCGCAGTCGCCGCGAAGCGGTTCTGCCAACGGCGAATACCCCCGCCAACAGCGGGGGCCTTGATAAGCGCGGATCAGAACGAGGGTTAAGCCGCGATCAGCGACGCAGACCGGGGATCTGGTTCAATGCGGTGATGCGGTAGTCCGGCTGCAGGTCTCCTGCAGGGTCGGGGTGGCCCGGGGGCAAGAGCAATGCAACACGCATACCGGCACTCTGCGCGGCCCTTATTCCGGTCAGGCTGTCTTCAACTGCAAGAACCTCGCCCGGCGCAACGCCGGCCTGCTCTGCGGCGCGAAGATAGGGATCGGGCGCCGGCTTTCCCTCGCGGACATCGTCAAGCGAGATGGTGCCGCGCATGATCTTGTCGATTTGCAGGGCCGCCAGATTGGCATCCACCACCTCGCGATCAGAATTGGAGGCGCAGACCTGGATCACCCCGAGCGCATCCAGCGCCCGCACCACAGCCACAGCACCGGGAATTTCAGTCAGGCTGCCCGACCCCGCCACATAATTGAGGTTAATTTGCCGGTAGAATCCTGCCTCGGTCAGCCCTTCTTCCAGATCGGCACGAAGGGCCTGCCAGACATCGCGCAGATGGATGCCAACAAATCTGCTTTCCGGCAGAGCGGACAGATCAAGGCCATGCGCCGCACAGGTCGCGAGCAAGGCCCGGTGATGCAGCGGCTCACTGTCGATCAGGGTTCCGTCGATATCCCAGGCAATTGCCTTCCAGGGAAAACCTGTCACGACTGGGACCCGTCCAGTCGGCGATAGAGATCACGGAACGCGGCATAGCCCTCATCATATACTTTGCGATTGGCGGGGTCGGGGGTGAAAAGGCGGTCCTGGCTGGTAAATGCGGTGATCCCACCCCATTCCGCCGCACCAAGCCCCACCGCCGCCGTCCATGCCGCGCCAAGGCAGGAGCCCGGATGCCCGCCAGGCCGGTGCAGCGGTTCCCCGAGCAAATCAGCGACAATTCCCATCCAGACCGAGGATTTCGCGCCGCCATCCGAGACCATGAAGCGCCGCGTCTTATGCCCGATCTCGCGGAAAATCTCGATATGGTGGCGGATCGCATAGGCATAGGATTCAAGGATCGCCCGCCAGATATGGCCCAGATCATGTGACAGCGTCAGCCCGTTCAGGGCGCCACGTGCCGCCGGGTCATGCAGGGGGGTTTTCTCGCCCAGCAGATAGGGCAGGAAGGTAAGCCCCATGGCGCCGGCGGGCCGGTCTGCCGCCAGCGCATCAAGCGCGGCATGACGCGAGCCATCGAGCGGAGCGATCCCGGACGCAAAGGCGTCTGCAAACCAGTTCAGCACTGAACCGCCGGTCGACATGCAGCCATTGGGCATCCAGAGGCCCGGGATCAGGTGGTAATCGAGAAAGAGGCGAGGATCCGGGCTCAGCACATCGGTTGCGGTCAGGATATCCACCGCGCCGCCGAATTTCAGCAATACATCGCCGCCAAAAACCACACCGGCCCCAAGACATGAGGCGATCATATCCGCAGCGCCGCCGATGACGGGGGTGCCCTCGGCAAGGCCTGTTGCCGCCGCTGCGGCAGCTGTAACCTTTCCGAGCACGGCCGAAGAGGCAATCAGCGGCGGAAGCAGATGCGGCGGAATCCCGGTCCGCGCCGCCTGGGAAAGATCGATCCTGCCCGAAGCGACATTGACGATTCCCGCCTCCAGCGCCCAGTTCTGCTCGACCGCCGCGACGCCGGTAAGGCGGAAATTGATATAGTCATAAGAGCCAAGCAGCACCTTTGCCCGGGCCAGAACCTCTGGCTCATGGCGGGCCAGCCAGCGGATCTTGGCACCCACAAGCTGCTGATTGACGCCGCAGCCTGCGGCTTTCAGGAAGTCCGGCTCGTCAATCTCGCGCTTCATCTCCTCGACTTCTGCGCCAGCACGCCCGTCACTTTGCTGGATCGAGCGGCGCAGCACCGCACCCGTCTCATCCAGCAAAACCGTGGCAGGCAGCATTCCGGCCACGCCGATGCCTGCAATCTCAGCACCGGAAATTCCTGCGGTTTCCAGAAGTTCGGGGATCAGATCGCAGCAATTCGCCCACCATTGCGCGGGGTCTTCCTCGGCCCAGCCCGGCTTTTCAGCATAAAGCGTGACAGGGCGCGAGGCGAGCGACAGCACCTTGCCCGCAGTATCCGCGAGGATGCCGATGGTCGAGGTTGTGCCGATATCGAGGCCGAGAAAGACAGTCATTCAGAAGATCCGCTGCGCAGGGTTTCGGGTCAGGCAAGGATCACCCGCACCCCGGCCCCATCCAGCACAGAAGCCAGATCCGGGGGTGGAGGCGCATCGGTGATCAGGGTGGAAAGTTCCGCAAGAGAGGCGATCAGCACCGTGGAGACGCGACGGAACTTTGTGCTGTCCAGCAGCAGCACACGTTCGGCCGAGCGCTGCAGGAAAACCGTCTTCACGGCTGCCTCCTCCGGCGAATAGTCAAAGACACCTTCGGCCGTCATCCCCGAGGCACCGAGCAGCGCGACGTCGAAATAATAGCGCGAAAATCCGTCAACGGCCTCGGTGCCGGTCAGCGACATTTCTTCGGCCCGGATCAGGCCGCCGCTCATGTAGACAGAGAGCCCGGCGCGGGCCATCGCCTGGCCGGCGCGCATGCTGTTGGTGAAAACCCGCATCTGTGGCTGCGGTCCCGCAGCAGCAACCGCACGCGCAGCGGCAAGGACCGTGGTGCCCAGATCAAAGGCAAGCGCATTGCGACCCGCCACATGGCGGGCGGCAGCAAGAGCGATCCGGGCCTTACGGTCGGCATTCTGCCGGGCGCGGGCTTCGAAAGCGGGCTCTATATCATCAATCACCGTCAGCGGGCCGCGGCTCAGACCGATGGCACCGCCATGGACGCGCTCCAGCAAGCCGTCACGTTCAAGCTCCGCAAGGTCGCGGCGCACCGTCATATCTGAGACGCCGAATTCATGGGCCAGATCGGTAACCGTGACCGAGCCCCCTTCATTCAGCCTTTCAAGAATGCGGACCATGCGGGCCTGAGCCGGAGCGCGCGCAATCCCGGTCGCGGCCTGTGGCGCTGCTGCTCCGGGGGAGGCGGGCTCAGGGGGTTCGGTGGCAATCATCTGTTCGGGCGGTATCATGTCCTGGCCTGATCCTTTTCGGGGTAGGGGTATGGTATTCCCTGGCCCGTATCACATCGCGCCAGGAATCTCCCGGCCTTTCCATGTTTTGCCTGCGCAAGTGCTTCGCCACAAGGTCGGAGCGGCGCAAGATCGATCAAATCAAAACATATAAATCGCAGAAATCGAACATACTCAAACATAATTCTTGCGTCATCCAGAAAGTTTTGTTTGATTTCTGCCAGCAAGGGAGATTCCAAATGCGTGCAGATCAGCTGGCCGAGCAGCAACACCCGGGCCTTGACGGCAAGCGGGCCTTCGTCACCGGCGCAGCGACCGGGATAGGGTTTGCGATTGCGAAGGCACTGGCAGCGCAGGGAATTCAGGTGGTGATTGCCGACCTGAACCTTGAGGCGGCAAAGGCTGCGGCGGCATCGCTCGGCGCTGGTCATCATGCTGTCAGAGCAGATGTGCGCGAACGCGATTCGGTTCAGGCCGCGTTCGACCAGGCGCTGGAACTGGCTGGCGGAATCGAGATCTGCATCGCCAATGCAGGGGTATCCACCATGCGCGCGGCCGTTGATCTGACGGACGAGGACTGGGACTTCAATATGGATGTGAATGCGCGGGGCGTTTTTCTGACGAACCAGATCGTTTCGCGCTATTTCCTGCAGCAAAGCCGTGGTGTCATAGTCAATACTGCCTCGCTGGCGGCCAAGATTGGCGCTCCTCTTCTGGCACATTACTCTGCCTCGAAATTCGCGGTGGTCGGCTGGACCCAGGGCCTTGCGCGGGAACTGGCGCCGAAGGGCATTCGGGTGAATGCGGTTTGCCCGGGCTTTGTGCGCACCTCTATGCAGGAGCGCGAAATCCTCTGGGAAGCCGAACTGCGCGGCATGACCCCTGATGAGGTAGAGCAGGATTACATCCGCCAGACGCCGCTCGGCCGGATCGAAACACCAGAGGATGTCGCAGGGGTTGTCGTCTTCCTTTGCTCGGATGCGGCCCGCTTCATGACCGGCCAGGCGATCAACGTGACCGGCGGTGTTTACACGACCTGATCCCGCCTCCACCGCGCGTGTTCGGTAATGTCCGGACCCGCCTTTTTCACATAACCGCCCGGGAATGAGGCTCTTTTGACAGCGATCACACTCGACAATATCAGCCGCGATTATGGCAGTGGCGTGTTCGGGGTCAGGGAGGTCTCCCTCACCATCGGCGAAGGCGAATTCATGGTGCTTCTGGGCCCCTCGGGCTGCGGAAAATCCACAACGCTCAGAATGATCGCCGGGCTGGAAGAGGTCACCTCGGGACGGATCCGCATTAGCACGCGCGACGTGACCGAGCTTGCGCCGAGGGACCGCAACGTCGCCGTGGTGTTCCAGAGCTACGCCCTTTACCCACATATGTCAGTGCGTGAAAACATGCGCTTTGGCATGAAGATGCGCGGCACACCTGTCGCAGAGCAGGACCGGCGCATCGCCGAAGCCGCGGCAATCCTCGGGCTGGAACCCTATCTCGACCGCCGGCCCGGTGCGCTTTCCGGGGGGCAACGCCAGCGCGTAGCGCTTGGCCGGGCCATGGTGCGCGAGCCGGATGCCTTCCTGATGGATGAGCCATTGTCCAATCTCGACGCCAAGCTGCGCGGTGAGATGCGCCAGGAGCTGGTGAAACTTCATCGCCGTCTTGGTAAGACCATGGTGTTTGTCACCCATGACCATGTCGAGGCCATGACCATGGGTGACCGCATCTGTATCATGCGTGATGGCCATATCGAACAGGTCGGCCCGCCGCTTGAGGTCTATGCCAACCCGGCCAATACATTCGTGGCGCAGTTCCTTGCGTCACCTGCGATGAACCTTATCCCGGCCAGCCTGACCCTCCATGGCACAGAGCTCGTGCTGAAAGCCGGACCTCTTGAGGGCGCGCTGCCGCCGGCCCAGGCCGCGCTTTATGCAAGTGCCGCGCAGGAACCGGCCATTCTGGGGCTGCGGGCAGAGGATGTCCTGTCGGAACCCTCTGCCGGCACTTTGCCGGTCACCGGCAGGGTCGTGGTGCGCGAAGCGCTTGGTGCCGAAAACCTGATCGGCATCGAGACGGCAGGAGGCGTTGCGATTTCAGCGCGCACCGGGCGCCATTTCCTGCCGGCCTTCGGCGATCAGGTCACACTGCACGCCGATATGGCGCAGATGCATCTCTTCCGTGCCTCGGATGGCAAGGCCTGGCCAAGGCGGGCTGCGCCATGATACGCCGCGCGTTGTCGCATCTGGGGCTGATCCTGGCCTGCCTGATTGTGCTTTTGCCGATCCTGTGGGTATTTCGCACCTCGCTTGTGCCGGAACATGCCTCTTATTCGAGAGAGGTTTTCCCCGCAGTCACGCTGGACAATTACCGGGCGCTGTTTGCCGAGAAAAATTTCGGCCGCAACTACATGAATTCCCTGATTGTCGCCCTGCTTTCCGTGGTGCTGACGATGCCTCTGGCCGCCATGACGGGCTATGCCTTTGCGCGGTTCCGCACCGGTGGGCGCTTTGCCCGTTTCGCCACGCTGGCAAGCCAGATGCTGCCGCCGGTGGCGCTCGCGCTGCCGGTTTTCATGCTGTACCGCGTCACCGGCCTCACCAATTCGCTGACCGGCCTCGTGCTGGTCTATTCCGCGATCAATCTGCCTTTCCTGACCTGGATCCTGATGGGGTTTTTCGAGTCGATCCCCGAGGATCTGGAGGGCGCAGCTATGACCGATGGCGCCACCCGCTGGGGGGCGTTCTGGCGTGTGGTTCTGCCGGTCGCCGCGCCAGGAATTATGGCGGCGGCTGTGCTGGGGTTCATCCTGTCCTGGAATGAATTCCTTTTCGCGCTGATCCTCGGCGGCTCAAAAACCGCCACGGTTCCGGTGGCACTTGCCGCGCTGCAAACCTCAAACGGGGTGCAGATCTCGCAGGTTTCGGCCGGCGTCTCGCTGGCCATTCTGCCCCTGCTGATCGCGGTGAGATTCATCCAGAAATACCTGGTTCAGGGCCTGTCATTCGGCTCAGTTAAATAAGTCCACTCAAGAAGACTATTTGCGAAAACAGAGAGGAAAAACGATGAAATCCAATGCTTTCCTTGTCGCAGGCAGCCTTGCTGCCGCATTCTGGGCCAGCACTGCACTGGCCGATGGCGTGACGCTTCGCGCCCTGATGGAAGACGTGCCCGAAACAAAAATCATTGAGGCTCTGCTGCCCGAATTTGAGGCCGAAACAGGCATCAGGGTCGAGTTCGAGAAGGTTGGTTACGGCGATATGCATGACAAGCTGGTGGCACAGCTTGTCGGCGGTGAAAGCTACTACAACCTCCTTTCGGTCGATTTTCTCTGGGCGGGGGAGTTCCCGGCGGGCGGCTGGCTGGAAGACCTGAACCCCTATGTCGCAAAGACCGGCTTCGACATGGCACCCATTGTTCCCGCGATGCTGGATCTGCTGGGCCGCAGCGACGAGGCGATGCCGATCCTGCCGATGTACAACTACTCGATGGGTCTGATCTATCGCAGCGATCTGCTTGAAAACGCGGATCTGGCCGCGAAATATCAGGCGGCAACCGGCAAGGCGCTGGCGGCGCCCGCAACGCTGGAAGACTATGTTGCCATCGCGAAATTTATGAAGGCCGAGGGCGGCGTCAACGGCGCCGCAATGCAGGGCCAGCGCGGTGACCCCAATTCGATGGAATTCTCCAACTATCTCTTCGCAGCGGGGGGCGATTATCTGGCCGCCGATGGCAGCGTTGTGCTGAACTCTGATAAAGGCCGGCAGGCGCTTGGCCTTTACACCGATATGATCGCAAACGCGGCCCAGACCGGCGCACTTTCTGCCACGCTTGACGATACGATGCGGCTGATGTGCGCCGGCGAGAGCTTCTCGATGGTCACCTATTGGTGGATGTTGCCGCAGATCGACAATGCAGAGACCTGCCCAAATGCGGCGGGCAAGCTGTCGATTTCGGTGATGCCGGGCGGTCATGGCGAGAGCGGCGGCTGGGGCTGGGGCATCCCGAAGAACATCCCCGACGAGCAGAAAGACGCGGCCTGGACCTTTATCTCCTGGGTGCAGTCGAAAGACATCTCGGCGAGGCGCGCGCTGGAAGGCCATGCGCCGGTGCGCTCGGACACTTTCGAGGATGCTGCGGTTCTGGCGAAATACCCCTTCTATGCCCAGGCCGGGGAGATTGTGGCATCCGGCAAAAGCTTCCCGATCTTCACCTACACGCCGCAATATCAGGATGTGATCGGCACCCAGATCTCGCTGGCGGCAAGCGGCGATGCCACGGTCGAGGCCGCGCTCGAGGCTTCGGCGAAAGGCCTTGAGGAACTGCTCGCGAAGTAAACTCTGCCCGCCTCCGGGCCCGTCCGGGTCCGGAGGCCCCATAACCCCTGGAAGGAGCGCTCCATGAGCGTGATTGCAAGAAACAGGATCCGTGCCGGCTGGAGCTTTGCCGCGCCTGGCCTTGCCATGCTGGCGCTGGTGATGGGGATTCCGCTGTTTTATGCGCTGGCAATCTCGCTTTCCACCATGACAATGATCCGCCCTGATCTGCATTTCGCAGGGATTGTGAATTTCGCGAAGATCATGTCAGAGCCGCTGTTCTGGCACTCGCTCTGGCTGACGCTGCGCTATTCGGTTGCAGCGGTGATCGGCGAGTTCATCATCGGCCTCGGGCTCGCATTGATGCTGCGCCAGGTATTCGCGATGCGGGGCTTCTATTTTGCAATTCTCACTCTGCCCATGGCGATGTCGCCGGTGGCGGTTGCTTTGATCTGGCGGATGCTATTGCAGCCCAATCTCGGCATTATCAACCAGAGCCTGGCGGCGATGGGCCTGCCGATGATCGACTGGCTTGGCGACAGCTCCCTCGCGCTTTCCACGCTGATCTCGATCGATATCTGGCAGCAGACCTCTTTTGTCGTGCTGCTGCTCTCCGCAGGCCTCGCGTCACTGCCGCGCGAGCCCTATGAAGCCGCCGAAGTTGATGGTGCCGGGCCGTTCCAGCAGTTCTGGTATATCACGCTGCCGCTTTTGCGCCCGGTCTCGGCCATCGCCATCGTGATCCAGCTGATCAATGAATTCCGCACCTATGATCTGATCTATGTGCTGACCAAGGGCGGACCTGGGGTTTCGACCGAACTGCTGTCCTTCTTTGCATATAAGCGCGCCTTCCAGGGGCTTCAGGTCAATGAGGGCAGCGCGGCCGCCTTCCTGCTTTTGCTGATCATCCTGGTGATCACCGTTTTCTTCTTCTGGCTGCTGGAACGTCGCAAGACCTGAGCCCCCTTTCATCAACCCTCTAACCCATTTCCGCCAGATCGCCGCTTGTGGCCGGCGGAGCAAGGAGACTGATATGACCAAATTCGCCCAGCTTTTCCCGGGGATCAGGCCTGTCATTGCGATGGTTCACCTGAATCCGATGCCCGGCACCCCCCTTTACGATGCCGATGCAGGGATCGAGGGGATCTATCAGGGCGCATTGAAGGATCTCGAGGCGCTCCAGGCGGCCGGTGTCGATGCGGTTATGTTTGGCAATGAAAATGATCGCCCCTATGAGCTGAAGGTCGATATCGCCACGACTTCGGCGATGGGTTTCGTGATCGGTCGCCTGCGTGAAAAGATCCAGAAACCCTTCGGCGTCAATGTGCTCTGGGATCCCGACAGCACCGTGGCCCTGGCAGCGGCGACCGGCGCCTCCTTTGTGCGTGAGATTTTCACCGGCACCTATGCCTCGGATATGGGTCCCTGGACCCCGAACGCCGGTCGGGCGATGCGCCGGGCACGCCAGCTGGACCGCAAGGATCTGGTGATCCTGAACAACGTCTCTGCAGAATTCGCGGCCTCGCTTGACAGCCGGCCGCTTGCAGACCGTGCGCGTTCGGCGGTTTTCTCATCGATCCCGGATGCCGTGCTGGTATCCGGTGCGATCACCGGTGAATCGGCAAAGATGATCGATCTGGAATCGGTCAAGAAGGTCCTGCCTGATACGCCGGTTCTGGCCAATACCGGCGTGAAACATGCCACCGTCGAGGATGTGCTGAAGATCGCCGATGGCTGTGTCGTGGGCTCTTCGCTCAAGCTCGACGGTCACACCTGGAATGCGGTCGATCCCAAACGCGCGCAGGACTTCATGGATATTGTTCGCAAGATGAGGCGCTGAAGCGCGCTGCGGGGGCCGGCAGATCCGGCCCCCGGTCTTCTCTACCGGCGCGCCACCGGGCAGATTGCCGGGGCCTGCGCCTAAGGCGAAACGGCTTCTTTTTTCTGCCTCAGCCCCGGCGAGTGCGATCCACGCCACCCGTTGCGTGACGGGGCACGAGATCGTGCCCGCAATGACCACCTCCGCTTCTCCTGCTACATTCCTGCTGTTCGGGACCAGAAATACGGACAAGCCTCGATGGGAGAGCTCCGCAAAGCCCCCAAGTCAACGCAGCAATCATGGGATCCAGGGCAGGTGACATGCGACGCGAGCCCGGATCTGTCATCCACACTGACATTGGCTGTTTCAACGATTTACGGACAAGAAAAACTTGCGCACCGTTTCTGCGCTTTCCCAGGCAAGTTCCACCCCTTCCGGAGCGAGAAGAACATCGCCCGCAGCAAAGTCAAATCCGGTACCATCGGGTGTGGAGAGCGTCACCTTCCCCTCCAGAAAATACATAACCTCGCTGAAGCCCATCACAATGCCGCGGCGCGCATAGGGCGTGGCTTCCCAGAGCCCGAAAGTCAGGCCGGACGCCTCTTGCAGAGCCGCGCTTTTGCACTGCGGCGCATCGGTCAGCAGCACGGATGGCGGCGGGCTTGCGGAGGGGCTCATGACGGTTGCCAGATTGATCCGGGACAAAGCCTCCTGCCCGGCCAGCGCAGGATGCGAGATCACGACAAGCGCACAGCTCGCATCTGCTTCCCAGGCGAGTGCAACGCCGGCATTGACCCGCAGGGCACTTTGCTCCGCAACCAGCGCCGATGCCTCGCCCGCAACCGTAAGATTGAGCGTGCCCCGCAGGAGGAGGAGAACCACAGGCACCCCTGTGACGGCACTGCCGGCGCCGCGCGGCGCGAGTTGCCCGATGCCAAGGGCCGGATCCGTTCCCGTCACCAGATGGCGCGCGGGATCCTGCAGCACCTCGGACAATGTGACCGTAATGGCAGCGTCTTTGCCAATGTTCAGCGGAATGTTCACGGCTCTCGTCCTTCGATCCTGGATATCATCTGGCGCGCCCCGGGGCACGCCAGTTCTGTGTAACGGGTTACTGCGGCGCGATAATTTCTAACGCGAAAGCGAAGCTTTCAGCCGCGACCATGCGATGGTTGCATGCGCCCCGACCGGCCAGAAGCTGTGAAACCTGATCGGCTGCAAAGGCGAAAGCGGCAAAGGCAGATCCGCTGCCTCGATCTCGCCCGCAAGACAGGGCGCGAGGGCGCGTCCCATAGCAGTGGCAAGCGCAACACCGCGCCCGTTATAGCCCCCCATGGTCAAAAGCCCCTCGGCCGGCTGATGCAGATGCGGCAGATGGTCGGTCGTTACGGCCACGCGCCCGTTCCAGGCCGCCTGCCAGCCCATCGAAGCCAGCTCCGGCCAGAGCCGGTATGCGTGTCTTGCAATCGGACGCAAAGCCGAGGGCCGCGAGACGGGGCGCATGGGGCCGCGCCCTCCAAGGATTAGCCGGTTCATCGCATCCACCCGGTAATAGACCGTCACCAGCCCGGATTCGTAGAGAACATGGCGCCCCGGCATGATCTTTTCGGACAGAGCGGCGGGCAGGGGTGCGGTGGCCAGCGCCGAACTGAAGACCGGCACGACCGACTTTTTCAGCCCCGGCACCAGCCCGTCGGCATAGCCGTTGCAGCACACCAGCACCCGATCTGCGATCAGGCTGCCGCCTGCGGTGGTGATGCGCCAATGCGCGCCTTCGCGGGTCAGGCTCTGCGCGCGGCTGTCGCCAAAAATCACCGCGCCCGCCGCCGTTGCCGCCTTTGCCAGCCCGTGGGAATAGCGCAAAGGTTCCAGATCGCCGCCGCGCCGGTCAAGAAAACCGCCATGATAGTGATCATGGCCAGTCAGCCGCGCCATCCCGGCGGGCTCAAGCCATTCGACGGGCATGCCGTGGCCCGCCATATCCTGCTGGCTGGCGCGCACGCCCGCCACATCGGCCGACCGCGCCGCCGCCCTTAACGTGCCATTCAGCCGCAGATCGCAGTCGATCCCCAGCCGGTTGATCAGATGCGCGGTCTGCTGAACGCTTGACCAGGCGAAGGCCACAAGCCGCTGTCCCGCCTCTGGTCCCAGCTTTGCGATCATCTGCGACGGGTCATATTTCAGGCCCGGATTGAGCTGCCCTCCATTGCGCCCGGAGGCGCCCCAGCCGGGCTGATGTGCCTCAAGCAGCACGACCCCGGTTCCCGCTTCCGCCAGATGCAGCGCGGTCGAAAGGCCAGTGATGCCGCCGCCGATCACGGCAACGGTCGTTCGCCGCGCGCCGCTCAGGGCGGGCCAGTGCGGCGGATCCTTCAGATCCTGCACATAGATCGAATGGCGGGCCGTTTCATCCATTGTAATACTCAGGCAGCAGCTGGCAGGCTGTGACCGGCCGCGCGCAAATCGGCAAGCACGGTGGCGATGCGTGCGCAAAGCCCCCCGGAGACCGGCGGGATCGGCAGCAGCGACTGGCCGGTCTCGATCCCGATCTGGCGCAGGGCCTCACGCGTCGGGCCTGGGTTCTCTTCGGCGAAAAGTGCGTCCATCAGCGGGATCAGCTGGCGCTGTCCGGCAAGGGCGGCGGCGAAATCACCAGCCTCGGCAAGTGCCTGCACCCTGACCCAGGCCTCCGGCACCAGAACCGCCGAGGTCAGCACACCCCCGCAGGCCCCCATCGAGACCTGCTGCGCGAAAATCGTGTCAAAGCCGCTGAGCGCTGCGAATTCCGGCCCCACCCGCCGCATGATCTGATCGAAATGATAAAGATCGGTGTTCGAGGCTTTCATGCTGTTGATCGTGCCCTCTTCCGCCAGAATGGCTATTGAATCGGGATCCATGATGAAATGCGAGCGCGCCGGATTGTCATATAGCATGATCGGCAGATCGACCGTGTCTCGCACCTTGCGGAAATAGTCGATCACTGTGGCCTGGGTCGCGCGGGCATAATAGGGCACGATCAGCATGATCCCGTCGGCCCCCGCTGCCCTGAAGGCGCGCGCGGTCGGCAGCGCCTCGCCAAGGCCCGGCGCCAGCACCCCGGCATAGACCGGCGCGCCGCCTGCCGCCTCGACGCAGGCCTCGACGCAGGCCACGCGGGTCTCGGGTGAAAGTGCGGTGAATTCGCCGGTGCCCCCGAGCGGCACAAGGCCACTGGCACCGCCCGCGATCAAATGGCGCACGATCTGCTGCATCGCCGGTTTTACGAGATTGCCATCGGCATCAATGGCGGTGGGCGGCGCGGGCATCAGGCCGCGAGGTGTCATGGTCATGGGGCGATCCTCTCAGCCAAGGTTGATCCAGGTGGTGCGGATATCTGAGTATTTATCAAGCGCATGCAAGGATTTGTCCCGCCCGAAACCCGATTGCTTGAACCCGCCGAAGGGCGAGGAAATATGGCCATGGTCAAAGCAATTGACCCAGACCACCCCGGCCTGCAGCTTTTGCGAAACCCGGAAACTGCGATTCAGATCGCGCGTCCAGAGACCTGCCGCCAGACCATAGATCGTATCATTCGCGATGCTGACGGCCTCTGCCTCATCCCTGAAGGGCAGGACCGACAGCACCGGCCCGAAGATCTCTTCCCGCGCGATCCGCATGTCATTGCGCACCCCGTCAAAGACGGTCGGTTCGATGAAACAGGCGCCCTCCTCATGCCGTTTGCCGCCCGAGGCGAGCCGTGCGCCTTCCTGCTGGCCGATGGCGATGTAATCCATCACACGATTGGCCTGGCCCTGGTCGACCATGGCGCCGATCTGGGTCGCGGGATCCAGCGGATCGCCCTGGCGCATGGCGCGGCCGGTCTCGATGATCGTCTCGACCACCTCTTCCCGCACAGATTCCTCCACCAGCACCCGCGAGCCCGCATTGCAGACCTCACCCTGATTGTAAAAGAGGCCCCAGGCCGCCGCGACCGCTGCCGCCCTGATGTCAGGGGCATCGGCGAAAATGATGTTCGGGGATTTGCCGCCACATTCAAGCCCGACCCGCTTCAGGTTCGACTGGCCGGAATATTGCATGAAATATTTGCCGACCTCGGTTGAGCCAGTGAAAGCGATGCAATCCACATCCATATGCAGACCAAGCGCACGGCCAGCGATTTCGCCCCGGCCCGGCACCACATTCAGAACGCCCGGCGGCAGGCCCGCCTCGACCGCGAGCGCGGCAATGCGGATCGCCGTCAGCGATGACTGTTCGGCGGGCTTGAGCACAACCGTATTCCCGGCGGCGAGGATCGGGGCGATCTTCCAGCAGGCCATCATCAACGGGAAATTCCACGGCACCACGGCGGCCACCACGCCCAAAGGCGCGCGCCGCATCATCGCGACTGCGGTGCCCGGTGTCGGCGCGATTTCATCATAGATCTTGTCGACCGCCTCGCCATACCAGCGCAGGCAGGTGATCGAGAGCGGCAGATCAATGGCGAGACTGTCCGAGATCGGCTTGCCGACATCGAGCGTCTCCAGCAGTGCGAGTTCCTGCGCATGTTCTTCAACGAGCTCCGCAAAGCGAATCAGCCGGCGCCCGCGATCACTCGGGCTCATGCCCGACCACACACCACTGTCAAACGCTCGCCGCGCGGCCCTGACCGCCCGGTCGATATCTTCGACGCCGCCATCCGCGAGCAGCCCGAGCACCTTGCCGGTCGCAGGATTGACCGTCTCGAGTGTGGCGCCCGATGCCGCATCGACATAAGCGCCGTCAATGAAACAGCGCCCCTCGGGGGAAAGCTGCGCCGCAAGCGCCTGCCATTGCGCCTTATCGAGAGATGTCGTCATGGGGATGGTTCCTGTCTTCGGATATGCGGACTTTAGAAAAATAAAAATTAACCGCAAGCTTTTTCGTATTCTGAATTGTGTTGCCACGTGCCGGAAGGCCACTTATTCTGAAGTCACCACCCCTGCCCTGTCCGGGCGAGGGATTTTCAGGAACAATCCCGGGCGCTATGGAAGATCAGGCAATTACACCGAAGCGGCGCGCCTCCGGCGCCCAGGCCGAGTCACCCGAGCTGGGCGCAAGGATCCGCGATCTGCGCCAGTCCAAGCGGCTGACACTTGCAGACCTTGCGGCAAGCTCGGGCATCTCCATCGGAACCCTTTCACAGATTGAACGAAATCTGGTCTCTCCGACGGTCAGAACCCTGTTTACATTGGGAGAATCGCTTGGAGTTTCCCCGGCAAGGCTGATTGATCCTTCGGGCGAAGAGTCAAAAAGCGACCCCTATGTCGTGACCGCAGACCGGCGTCAGCCCTTTGTTCATTCAGAGGGCTTGCGCAAGGATCTGATCTCTCCACTGGGAAGTCAGCGCCTGAAGGGCTTTTATCTGGTGATCGAGGCGGGATCCGGGTCGGGCACTACGCCCTATGTCCATGCCGGCGAGGAAATCGGCCTTGTCATCTCCGGCATCCTTGAGCTGGTGATCGACGGGCGGGCGCGGATTCTGCGGGAAGGCGACTGTTTTTCGTTTCCCAGTGACATTCCGCACAGGTTTTCGAACGTCGGCACCGCGCAATGCGTTGTATTCTGGGTGAATGCCACTATCTGAGCACGCGTTTCGATTTTAGTTTTCAGAATACTGCTTGTCATATGATGAAAAGGGTGTAAGGCTGCACCAAAATCGCGCCCTGTGAACAGCGCCCGCAACCAACCTCAACGGGATTATATGGCAGAAGATACCCCCTACCTCGGCCGCATGGTCGGGCTGGCATTGCTCATGCCCATGGCTTTGCTGCTCGCCATCTTTTTCGTCTGGCCGCTGGGGCAGACGATCTGGCAAAGCATTCATGACGGCACCTATACCTTGCGGGCCTACCGCGATCTTCTGAGCAGTTCGCTGTTTCTCAAAGTGTTGCAGAACACCTTTGCGATCAGCGCCACTGCAACCCTTGTCAGCCTGATTGCGGGCTATCCGGTCGCGCTGCATCTGTCGCGGCTCGATCCGGCAAAGCGGGTGCCCTATCTTGTGATGGTCATGCTGCCCTTCTGGACATCGGTGCTGGTCAAGAGCTTCGCGCTGACGGTTCTTCTGGGCTATGACGGGGTCATCAACAATCTTCTGTCCTGGATCTGGGGCGCGCCGGTTCATATTCCCATGGTGTTCAACCGCGTGGGCGCCATCCTCGGGATGATCAACTATCTGCTGCCCTTCATGATCCTCTCGATCCTCGGCAGCCTGCTGGCACAGGATACGAACCTTGGCCGCGCCGCCGAAGTCATGGGCGCATCGCGCTTTACCGTCTTTCGCCGCATCACCCTGCCGCTGAGCATGCCGGGCGTTCTGGCCGGTGTTCTGATCAATTTCACCCTCTCGATCGGCATGTACATCACGCCCGCACTGCTGGGGGGGCGCCAGGACATGATGGTTGCCAACCTGATCGATTTCTACACCCGCCAGACGCTTGACTGGCCACTGGCCTCGGCGATCTCGGTGGTGCTTCTCGCGATTTCGGGCGTGCTTGTGGCCATGCTTGGCCGGGTGCGTGGCGGTGGCGGCATGAAGGAGATGGCAAGGTGAGCAGCTTCAGACCCGGTTTCAAACCAGCCCTCGGCCCGCTTCTGGTGCCGCTGATTGCCTGGATCACCTATCTTTTCCTGCTGGTTCCTTCGCTGATCGTGATCCCGATTTCCTTCGGTGGTCCTGGCGAGATGGAATTCCCGCCGCGCCAGTGGACGCTGGAGCTTTACCGTCAGTTCTTTACCGATGCGAGCTGGTGGGGCTCGCTCATGCAAAGCCTCAAGGTGGCGGTTTGCGTGATGGTTCTGACAGCGGTGACCGGCGTGCCGGCGGCCTATGTGCTGCAGCGCAGCAGAGTGCCGGGGCGTGTGCTGTTCAGCGGGCTTGCAATGGGGCCGTTGCTGGTGCCGGTGATCGTGCTGGCGCTTGGGCTCTATCTGCAAATGGCCCCGCGTGGCTTTCTGAACAGCAGCCTGACCATCGTGCTGGCCCATACGATGCTTGCCATGCCCTTCATGCTGATCTCGGTCGGTGCGGCGCTGCGCCATATCGATCCGGCCTATGAACAGGTCGCGCTGATCATGGGGGCGGGAAAGCTGCGCATCTTCTTCCGGGTGGTGCTGCCGCAGCTGCGGTCCGGCATTATGGCGGGCGCGCTTTTCGCCTTCCTGATCTCACTGGATGAGGTGATCGTTTCCTACTTCATCACTGGCCCCGAGACCGAGACGCTGCCCGTGAAAATGTACAGCGCGCTCAGATGGGAAGTCTCGCCGGTGATCGCTGCTGTCTCCACCCTTCTGACCGTGATCTCGCTCGCTTTCGCGCTTGGCGTGATGTGGCTTGAGCGCAAGGACAGAAGCAAATGAGCGGGCCCGCCAAAGCCCCCTCACCTCCACGAGCCCAGGTTGACGAGAATATGACCCAGACCGCACAATCGATGATCCGTGTCCGTGGCCTGAGCCGCCGCTACGGCAATTTCACCGCGCTGGATGCGCTTGATCTTGATGTGAAACGGGGCGAGTTCGTCACGCTGCTGGGCCCGTCGGGTTCGGGTAAATCGACGCTGCTCAACCTGATTTCGGGCATGGCCGAAGCGTCGGAGGGCGCGATCGAAATCGATGGCCGCGATGCCACCCATCTGCCGACCAATCAGCGCGGCCTTGGCATGGTGTTCCAGAACTACGCTCTGATGCCGCATATGACGGTGTTCGAGAATATCGCCTTTCCGCTGCAGGTGCGCAAAGTCCCCAGGCCCGAGATCGAGACCCGCGTGCGCGAGGTTCTCAGGCTCATCCAGCTGGATCATGTGGCCGACCGCAAGCCGAAACAGCTTTCCGGCGGACAGCAGCAACGGATCTCGCTGGCGCGCTGCATCGTCTACCGCCCCTCGATCATCCTGATGGATGAACCGCTTGGCGCGCTCGACAAAAAGCTCCGCGAAGATATGCAGCTCGAGATCAAGCGGCTGCATGCCGAGCTGGGCGTCACGATGATCTATGTGACGCATGACCAGGAAGAGGCGCTTGCCATGTCGGACCGCATCGTCCTGATGCGCAAGGGCCGGGTCGAGCAGCAGGGCGCGCCGGAAGAGATGTATTTCCGGCCTGAGACGCTCTTTACCGCCGATTTTCTGGGCAGCTCGAACCTGTTTCAGGGTGAGTTGGATCAGACTGCGGGCACGCTTGTGACCCCGCAGGGCCGCTTGCCGCTGCCGCCTGCCCGCGAGGGTGCCCCCGCATCGGGAGAGGCCGTGCTGATGCTTCGCCCCGAATCCCTGCAGCTGGTCGCGCCCTCTGAGGCGACCGGCGGCCTGACGGGTACCGTCGAGGACAGCATCGTTCTGGGCAGCTTCGTGCGCCATTTCATCAATCTGGCAGGGGGCAAACGCGCCATCGTGCAAGAACCAAGCGGCCCGGCCCATCCGCGCCCGCAGCGCGGGACGCAGGTGGGCCTCTGCTGGAAGCCGGAAGCTGCGCGGCTGCTGCCGACCGATCCCGATTTTTCTTCACTTTAAGACGCACAGAACAGGGAGACGCTGAGAATGACCAATAAACTGGCAATGAGCCGCCGTAACTTTGCGAAAGGCCTTGGCCTGACCGGCCTTGCGCTGGCCGCACCGACCGTGTTCACCGGGCGCGCTCTGGCTGCCGATACGACGATCACCGTCACTTCCTGGGGCGGCACCTATCATGAGATGGTGAAAGAGACCTTTGTTGAACCTTTTACCGCCGAAACCGGCATCGCGGTTCAGCTGGTCGACAATGGCGATATGGCCAAGGTCAAGGCGCAGGTTCTGAGCAATTCCGTGACCTGGGATGTGATCGATGCTCCGGCGGGCTTTGCGACCTCTGGCGCGAAAGAGGGGCTGTGGGAGCAGCTTGACCCGGCGCTTTCGGGTATGAGCGGGCTGTTGCAGGCCCCGAACGAATTCTACATGCCTATGTATCTCTACAGCGGCGGCATCCTCTGGCATGACGAGCGCACCCCGGCCGGTGCCCATCCGGTTAATTTCGCGGACTTTTTCGACACCGAAAAATTCCCCGGCCGCCGCTGCATGCGCTCGCTTGCACAAGAGACGCTTGAGATGGCGCTGATCGCCGATGGTGTGGCACCCAAGGATCTCTACCCGCTCGACGTTGAACGCGCCTTCGCGAAACTAGATCAGCTCAAGCCCTTTGTGTCGAAATTCGCGGGCTCGACCCCCGAGCAGGTCAGCTCGGTCGCGCAGAATGAGGCCGATTTTTCTTACAGCTACTACAACCGCGTCAAGGCAACCCAGGACAGCGGCACGCCGCTCGATTTCTCGTTCGAACAGACCAACAACGCGCTTGATTTCTTCGCCATCCCGAAAGGGTCGAAGAACAAGGAAGCCGCTCAGCGCTTCATCGAATTCTGTCTGCGCCCCGAACAGCAAAAGGCCTGGGCTCTGGCCGGGTTCTACATGCCAAACCATACAGAGACGCTGACCGCATTGCGCGCCAGTCCCGAAGGCAGCTTCCTGCCCGACCTCGACAACGGCAAAAACGCGATCATCGACCCGGTCTGGTGGGGCGACAACCTGACCGAAGTACAGCGCCGCTATTCGGAATGGATGATCTCGTGATCATGCCTGTCTGACCGGTTCTGCCGGTCAGTCATCCCTGATCGGGGGCTTCTGCCCTCATGCTCCCGGGGGGAGCCCCTGATCAGGAGATCCTAATTCTCCCTGCGTCCCGGGATCCGGCGTGCGCAGCATTCCCCCGTCTTCAGCCCTGATCGCAATCATGACCCAAGCGCCCACCCTGCTGTCCCGCCTTGCCGAAATCGTCGGCGACAAACATGTTCTGGTCGAACAGGACCGGATCGCAGGCTTTCTGATCGATGTGCGCCGCAGCTATGAGGGCAAGGCGATCTGCATCGTCGAGCCGGGCTCGACCGAAGAGGTCGCGGCGATCCTGCGGCTTTGCACGGAACTTGACCAGCCGGTCACACCGATCGGTGGCAATACCGGTCTAGTCGGTGGTGCCGCTGTGCGCGGGCGGCCCGGGCCCGACGGCCAGGACACGCCCGGACTTGGCCTGTCCCTGCGCCGGATGAACCGGATCCGCGGGATTTCACCGCTTGAGGGCACCATTACCGTCGAGGCGGGCTGCGTATTGCAGACCATTCAGGAGGCCGCGAAAGCCGAAGGCCTTTACTTCCCGCTCAGCCTCAGCGCGGAAGGCAGCTGTCAGATCGGCGGCAATATTTCGACCAATGCGGGTGGTACGGCGGCGCTGCGCTACGGCGTGACGCGTCAGCTCGTCATGGGGCTTGAGGTGGTTCTGCCAACGGGCGAAATCCTCAATGGCCTTGCACCCTTGCGCAAGGACAATACCGGATATGATATCCGCCAGCTCTTCATCGGGGCCGAGGGCACTTTGGGGATCGTCACTGCAGCCGTGATGCGGGTGATGCCGGCCCCGGCCTCTGTCGCGACCGCGATGGTGGCCTTGGCTTCGGTCGAGGACGCGCTGGAACTTCTGCGCCGCATGCACAAGTGCTTTGGAGAGCGTGTAAGCTCGGCCGAAATCACCGAGGCCGATTATATGCGCCTCGTTGTTGAGCGTTGCCCCGGCGCGCGTCTGCCGTTTGACAGCCTGCCCGACTGGTCATTGCTGCTTGAAGTGAGTGACAGCCGCGAGGGCCAGAACCTGACCGAGCCGCTTGAGGAAGTCCTGGCCCGGGCCTTCGAGGACGGCCTGGTCTCGGACGCGGTAATCGCCCGCAATGAGGCCCAGGCAGAGAGCTTCTGGTATCTGCGCCATGGTGTCTCGGAATCAATTCGTCATGCGCCGAACATGTCGCATGACAGTTCGGTCCCGCTGGAGAAACAGGGCGAATATGCCCGTCTGACCCGGGCCCGGATCACCGCCCGCTTCCCTGAGGCACGCACGCTTTATGTGGGCCATATGGGGGACGGGAACATGCATCTTGTTGTGCTGTTTGAACCCGGCACTTTCGCAGACCGGGCGGCCTATCTCGCTGTCTCGGGCGAGCTGGATCTGATCATTGACGATGTGGTGATGGAACTGGGCGGCAGCATCACAGCCGAGCATGGTATCGGCCTGAGCTATCGCAAACGCCTTGCGCGCAGCACTGATCCGGCCGAGCTGCGGCTGATGCTCGGCATCAGAGCGGTGTTCGATCCGGCGGGCATCATGAACCCCGGCAAGCTTTTCCTGCCCGAATGAGCGACAAGGGTGACAAGCCCCGCAGCAGCACGAGGCCCGTGTAATGACATTTCTGGATTTCGAAGAGGCGCGGGCCATGGCGCGCCGCCGTCTGCCGCGCGGGATCTTTGAATATATCGACCGCGGCACCGAGGCCGAGACCGCGCTCGCGCGCGGGCGGGCGGCGCTTGACGATGTGACCCTGGTTCAAAGGGTGTTGACCGGCACCCCACCCGACCCGACGGTAAGCCTGTTCGGCCGGCAGCTGCCATTGCCACTGATCATGGCGCCGACCGCTTTTGCGGGCCTGGTGCGCCATCGGGGCGACATAGGGCTGGCAAAGGCGGCGCGGGCGGCAGGCATTCCCTTTTCGGTTGCAACCGAAGCGGTGGTTGCAGTTGAGGATGTGGCCAGAGAAGCGGGCGGTGATCTGTGGTTCCAGCTTTACATGTGGGAGGGGCGCGAAAACTGGCAGCGTCTGCTTGATCGCGCCCGTGATTGCGGCATCGATACGCTGTTCTTCACCGTCGATACCCCCGTCTTCCCCAAGAAAGTTTTCAATATCCGCAATGGTTTTGGCCTGCCGATGAAATTCGGCTGGCGCAATATGGCCGATGTCGCGACCCATCCGCGCTGGACCGCAGATGTGCTGGGACGCTCCCTTTTGCAAGGCGGTCTGCCTCGCTTCGCCCATTATCCGCCGGCCGCCCGGCGCTCTGTCCTGGGGCGCGGCGGGGTCTCGCTGTCGCATAAGCCGGGGCTGTCATGGGACGATGCAAAAGCGGTGCGGGACTATTGGCCGGGGAAACTGGTGCTCAAGGGTATCATGCATCCCGATGACGCCCTGTGCGCGCAAAAGACAGGCGCGGACGGGATTGTCGTATCGAGCCACGGCGCGCGGAACTTCGACAGTACAGTCGCGCCGATCACCATGCTGCCCGCGATCCGGAAGGCGGTCGGGCCGGATTTTCCCTTGCTGGCCGACAGCGGCGTGCGCACGGGCGCGGATGTGCTCAAGCTGATGCTCGCAGGTGCGGATGTGGTCCTGCTCGGACGTGCGATGCTTTATGCGCTCGCCGCCGATGGAGAGCGAGGTGCAGCGAACATGATTGCGATCATCGCTGAAGAGCTTGCACAGGCAAAAGCGTTTTCGCCTGTGCGTCTTCAATAGAAAGCACGTGAAGACGCCAGGGCCAGCCAGACAAGATAAGCGTTTGATTTTCTGCCGTCGGCCATCACGGCTGTCGCGACTACAAATAGATAAAAGACCATGCATCATGGCCCCCCCTGACACCGCATAAGGGTGTCATCGAATGCCGGAGCGCATGAAACTTTGCACAAACTGGCGCTGGAAGATGAGAAAGGCGATCAGCAAAGGCGCGACCGAAGTCAGCGTGGCGGCGGTGATCGTCGGCCAGTCGATCCCCTGTTCGGGCGCGGCAAAGACCGACAGACCCACTGTGATCGGCCGTGTATCCACGGAATTTGTCACCACCATCGGCCAGAGGTAATTGTTCCAGTGAAACGAGACCATCACGAGGCCATAGGCCAGATAGGCGGGTTTGGCCAAAGGCACATAGACGCGCCACAGGATCTGCATCGGCCCGGCCCCTTCCATCCGCGCCGCCTCGTCCAGCTCTTTCGGAACCGATTTGAAGCTTTGCCGCAAAAGGAAGATGCCGAAGGCAGAAGCCAGGTAGGGCAATGCAATCGCCAGCGGCGTGTCCATCAACCCCAGCCATGAGATGGTTTTGTAATTCCGCACCAGCAGGATTTCCGGCAAGATCATCATCTGCACCAGAAACAGCATGAACAGGGCCTGTGCGCCGCGAAACGGAAAGGCCACGAAGGCATAGGCCGCCAGGGTGCAGATCACATATTGTGATGCCACAACCAGCGTCACGAGGATCAGCGTGTTCAGGAAATAGCGCGGGAAGGGCAGCCTTTCCCAGACGCGGGCAAAGTTCTCGCCGGTCAAGGGCGCGAAAAGGTCAAAGCGCGTGGCGAATTCTGCCGGATGGATCGCGGTCCAGACCGCGTAAAGCAGAGGCAGGATCCACAGGATCGCGAGGGGCAGTGCAAGCGCGGTCAGGACAGGGCTCGGACGGTTCATCTGTAGAAGATCCTTCTGTCGGCCCAGCCGAATTGCACCAGCGCGATCAGCGCAAGGATGGCCAGCAGCACAACTGTCAGCGCGGCCGCATAGGCGGTGTCCCAATAGCCGAACCCGGTCTGCCAGATGTAATAGAGCAGGAGCTGTGTCGAATTGTCCGGCCCGCCCCGGGTCATGGTCATCACATGATCGACCAGCCGGAAGGCCTCGATCACCGCATTGATGGCCACGAACAGCGTGGTGGGCATGATCATCGGCAGGATGACGCGGCGCAGGCGCTGCAGGGGGCTGGCGCCTTCCAGCTTTGCGGCCTCGATCAGCACGGGCGGCACCTGCTGCAGGGCCGCGAGGTAGAAGATCATGAAAAACCCGGCATTCTTCCAGATGGTGATCACGATCAGCGCGCCAAGGGCTGTATCAGGGCTGCCCAGCCAATTGTTGCCGCCCAGCCCGAAAGGGCGCAGAATCTGATCGATCAGCCCGTAATCGGGGGCGTAGAAGAACATCCAGATATTGGCGACCGCGACCATTGGCAGGATGGTCGGCGTGAAGAAGGCCAGCCGCGCGAAAGCGCGCCCCCGGATCCTGGAATTGACCAGAAGCGCCATCCCAAGCGCCGTTATGATTGAGGCGGGGATGGTCACAGCGGCATAGAGGACGGTGTTGGACATCGCCTTCCAGAAGACCACATCCGTCAGCATCGTCTGGTAATTTTCGCCCCCCACCCAGACCGCCGCGCGGCGACCGCGCGGGGTCGAATGAAAGCTGTCCCACAATGTCGCCACCGTGGGAAAGAGGGTGAAGCCCACCAGGAGCACCAGAGCAGGTGTCAGGAGCAACCAGCCAAAGATCAGATTGCGGGAGGTGGGCTGCATCGTCCGCGCCTCAGTTCTGGTAAGGCTTGAGGATGCGATCCGCTTCGGCCTGCGCGCGGTCGAGCGCCTCCTGCGGCGTGGCGGATCCGGTCAGCGCCGCCTGGATCGCATCATTGATCAACTGGTTGATGCGGTTGTTCTCATAGGTCGAGAATTCCGGCACAGCGACCGGGATCTGCCTGCGCGCAACCTCGGCGGCGGGCACTTCGGCGATATAGGCTTTCATCGCCCCGGTTTCCCAGCTGTCATCGCGCGGCGCGACATAGCCGGTTTTGATCGACCAGTCCGCGAGCAATTCGGGCGTTGACAGGAAGCGCACCAGTTTCCAGGCGGCGGCCTTTTCCTCATCCGAGGCATCCTCGAAGATATAGAGACTGCCGCCACCCAGCACGCTGGCCGGCTCCGGGTTGCCCGGCAGCGGTGCAATGCCGAAATCGAATTTTGCATTCTGGCGGATATTGCCCAGATTGCCGGTTGTGGTCCAGGCCATCGCGAGGCGGCCTTCAAGGAAATCTGCGGGCGTGGTGGCCCATTCCTGAATGCCTTTCGGATGCGCCTCATATTTATTCGCCAGATCGACCCAGAATTGCAGCGCCTCGACCGCTTCGGGCGTGTTCAGCATCGTGGTCGTGCCATCATCCGAGCGCAGTCGAGCCCCGTTTTGCGCCACCATCGGCTCGAACAGCCACTGGCCCGACCCGGAATTGCCGGGAATGCCGATGCCCCATTGCGTGACATTGCCGGCATTGTCTTTCAGGGTCAGTTTCGACGCGGCCTCTGCCAGCGCTTCCCAGGTCATCGGCGGCGCTTCGGGGTCAAGGCCGGCGGCGCGGAAGGCGTCTTTGTTGTAATAGGCCACAAGCGTCGAACGCTGGAAGGGGATCGACCAGAGATGCCCCTCGGCCTCGCCCGACTGGCGGTAAGGCAGCATGAAACCATCAAGCCAGGCACGGTCCTCATCGGTTTTGATGAACTGATCCAGCGGCGCGATCACTTCGTTATCCAGGAGCTGGAAGAGATCGACAGACAAGAGCACCGCAGCGGTCGGCGGCGTGCCGTTCTTTGCGGCGGTCAGCGCGCGGTTATAGGTATCGACATAATTGCCGGAATAGACCGCCTCAACCTTGATGTCGGGGTTCGCGGCCTCGAATTCGGCGACATAGCCGTCGATGGTCTGGGTCAGCGCACCGCCGACCTGCACGGGATAGAAAAAGGTGATCTTCGTCTCGGCGAGGGCCGGCGACAGGGCAAGCATGACCAGGCCGGCGCTGCCAAAGAGCGCCCGCTTCAGGGAGGTGAGTTTCATGATATCCTCAGGCTGGTTGGAGGGAGGAAGGGGATTGTGCCCGGGCGATATCCGCCCTGAGGCCAGTTTTGGGGTCGAAAAGGTGAAGCGCCCCGGCGGGCCAGCGCAGATGCACGACAGCGCCCACCCCATGCCCCGGGCGGCCCTGAACACGGATGTTCAGATGCGCGCCGCCGATATCGACCGAAAGAATGGAATCGGCACCGAAATATTCGAGTGCGGCAACACGGCCCGGCAGACCGTCCCGGGCAAGCGTGATCTCTTCAGGGCGCAGACCCACAAGCCCGCCAGGCGGCAGATGTGCGGCCATCGGCCCGAGATCCCCGACCGTGACGATATTCATCGGTGGCTGACCGATGAAACGGGCCACAAAGGTCGAGGCGGGGCGGGAATAGATCATCTCGGGCGTGTCGAACTGCTCGATCCGCCCCTCATTTAACAGGGCCACCCGGTCGGCCATCGACATGGCCTCGGTCTGGTCATGAGTGACGAAAATCATCGTGATGCCAAGGCGTTGCTGCAGGCCCCTGATCTCGGCCCGCATCTCGGCGCGCAGCTTTGCATCAAGGTTCGACAATGGTTCATCCAGCAGACAGACCGGGGCCTCGGCAATCAGCGCCCGCCCAAGTGCAACCCGCTGCTGCTGGCCGCCAGACAATTGCGCTGGCCGCCGGTCGAGCAATTTCTCCAGGCCCAGCAATGGCGCCACCCGGGCCAGACTATCCGCCTGGACCTTGCGGCTTTCCCCCCGGACCGACAGGCCGAAAGTGATATTGTCGCGCACCGTCAGATGCGGGAACAAGGCGTAGGACTGGAAGACCATTGAGACGCCGCGCCGGGACGATGGCAGCGAAGTGATATCACGTCCGTCAATATGGATGGTGCCGGATGTTGGCTCCTCCAGCCCGGCGATCAGCCTCAGCGTGGTCGATTTTCCACATCCCGAAGGGCCAAGCAAAGCGATGAATTCACCTTCGCGGGTCTCAAACGAGATATCACGGACAACCTGGGTTTCACTCCATGCCTTGTTCAGGGATCTGACAGAAAGAATTGGCATCACAGTCTCTCAGGCGAAGATCAGTTTAGCGGCGATATCGGGGCTGACATCGCCCAGAACCCCGCGCGTCGCGGTATCGGTGACGATGTGATCCACCGCGCTCAGCGGTGCGATGACCGACAAGGCGCTGCGGGTGAATTTGGAATGGTCAGCAACCACCACCACCTTTTGCGCGATTTCGATCATGGCGCGCTGACCATCGGCCAGGGCGGGGCTGGAGATGGCGATCTGCCCCCGTGTCAGATCCACCGCCGAGACCGAGAGGAAGACAAAATCGACATTGAAGCGGCGGATCGACTCGGCCGCCAGCGGGCCAGTCAGGCTGTGGTTGAAATCATGGTATTCACCGGCGGTGACGAACAGCTTCGGCGTGCCGGCAGCACTCAGCGCGGCCAGAATATCGGTGCCATTGGTGATGAAGGTCAGATCTCTGCGATCGGCCAGATGACGACAGACCGCCAAAGTCGTCGTGCCCGCATCCAGATAGACCGCATCGCCGGGTTTCACCAAACCGGCAGCCGCCCTGCCGATCCGGGCTTTTTCGGCCGCGTTTTGCATCAGACGATCGGCGTTCGGGTATTCTTGCGTAATCTGGCGGGGGGCCAGTGCGCCGCCATGCGTACGCTGCAGAAGCCCCCGGCGCTCTAGCTCGGCCAGATCGCGGCGAATCGTTGCTTCGGACACTGCCAGCACCGAGCAAAGCTCCTGAATGTCGACCCAGCCGCGGCTTTGCAGCCGTTCCAGCAACTGGTCATGTCGTGTGTTGAGCTGTGGCAAGTTGTCCAATGAAGTCCTCAGCCTGTTGATCAGCTTCTCGGCCAGGATAGACCTGATCTGTGACAGCGGAATGACGTAATGCAGTCATGTGATCGAAAGCAGTCATTCCGGCCGGACGCCGCCCGACCCGCGACCAGGGCACCCGAGCGGCATCGCGGTCCGGCTGCACCACGTCCGGCAGGCAAGGGAGATGCCGGTCCGTGCGACAAAGCCATGAGATATCCCGGATGGAGCGAGCACAGCCTCTGCGCAGTCGAAGTGACCATTAATGGGTCGGCCACGGTTATATGCCGCACCTGTCATAGAATTTACGGCACAAGGGAGACGAACGGCCAGCGCAGGCATAACGGATGCGTTCCGCAATGATTGGACGAGATCTATGGTGAGAACACCCGCCGCTCCTTGCAAGGCAGGGCGGGAGAGAGCTCTGTCTGACGCCATCCGACCAGAAGACCATCGAGGAGCTAAGCCACGCCGTCGGCAAGACCACCAAGCGGGTGGTCATCGGCGGGCAGGATCCGGGTGCGGATGTTATGCACGGCAAGCCGTGCCGAAAGTTCGCTTTCGGCTTAAGGCCCGGTATGATGACGATGGCGCATCTCTCTATGCTACACCTGCAACCGGCAGCTTTGTCCGAATAGCCACCACGGTCGAGCCTATCCGGCAAGGCTTTAGCTGCAATGCCGGCATGTGGCTTTCAGTGTCGGGTTTAAGAACCGACAACGACGTCGGACAACGGCACCCCGCCAATGGCACGCAAGATTTAAGACCCTTATGACAGGCGCATAGGGCAGCTGCTCAACCCGTCATCAACATGTTTTCGCCGGAACTGAAGAAGTTCCGGACAATCGGGTCGAGATTGCTGCCATCGACCCGGAAAAGCCCGCATTGCGCCAGGGCCTCGCGCAGCGAGAGCGTCATCCGCAATCGACGGATGATCAGCCGCGATGCAAAGGGTCCGCGATGGGGATGCCAGCCGATCCCGGACGCCATGCCGGTCAGGTAATTGGCCTGGTGGCGATGCGCGGCATAGAGAATTGTCTGGCCAAACCCATCCACCGGACCGCGCGCATGTTCCAGAATGAAGATCCGGTCGCCCCGCAGCACAGCATGGCCGTCAAAACGCGACCGGGTGATCCTGCCATAATCAGGATTCTCGACGCGACCGACATAGCGGGTCAGCACCCGATGATCGCGCTCGTAAAGCTGCAAAAGGCCGCATTGCACCTGACCGGGCCACGACGGGGTCAGGAAATAATAATGATAGAAGCCCAGATAGTGCCGCAGCGATGCCAGTTCGCCCGGCTCGGGGCGCAGGGCGGCGGCGAAAGAGGATTGCGGATCGAGGCCAGGCCCGCTGCGCGAATCCTCAAGGCGGGGCGAGAGGAGTTCCTTTTCGCTCAGCGCGAAATAGGCCGCGATACGGCGCAGGTTATGCGCCGAGGGCATGGCGGAGCCGGTAAGATAGCGGTCAAATTGCTGCCGGTTGATGCCGATTTCGCGGCAAATCAGCGAGACTGACACCCTGGTTGCACAGAGATTTCGCAAATTGCGGGAAAAATTCTCGCCGATGCGCGCTGACAGCACGGACATTTTACGCTCCTTTGCATCTGTTCGCGTAAACCAGCACAAATTGATATAAATCCGCGCAATTGGCAAGCAGTCCTCAATCCTCATTCTGCGCGGCAGTGCTTCGCTGCGAGGCCAGAATAACCAGGGAAGAGTGCCGGGCATGACCGTGATCCATGAAACCGTCGATTTGGCGATCAATCTCCCCGATGGCACCAGGCTCTCGGCGCGCAGCTGGATCCCGGAGGATGCCGTGGCGAAGCCGGTTCCGGCGATCCTCGAATTTCTGCCCTATCGCAAACGCGATGGCACCGCAGAGCGCGATCAGATCACCCATCCCTGGTTTGCTGCTCGGGGCTACGCCTGCCTGCGCGTCGATATGCGCGGCTGTGGCGAATCCGAGGGCCTCTTTGACGACGAATATTCGCCCCAGGAGATGCAGGACGCGCTGGATGTGATCGACTGGATCTCACGGCAGGACTGGTGCTCGGGTAATGTCGGCATGATGGGGATTTCCTGGGGCGGCTTCAATTCACTGCAGGCTGCGGCCAATCGCGCGCCCGCGCTGAAGGCGATCATCACGCTTTGCTCGACCACCGACCGCTTTGCCGATGACATCCATTTCAAGGGCGGCTGCCTTCTGGGCGAGAATATCGGCTGGGCGGCGACGGCGGCTTCCTGGTTTTCGCCACCGCCGGACCCGGCGCTGGCGGGCGAGGCCTGGCGCGATATCTGGCTGAACCGGCTGGAGAAAATGCCCTTCCTCGCGCAGACCTGGCACGAGCATCAGAACCGCGATGCCTATTGGAAACATGGCTCGGTCTGCGAGGATTATGATGCGATCACTGCGGCAGTCTTTGCCATTGGCGGCTGGCATGACGGCTATCGCAACACCCCTGCCCATCTCGCGGCCAATCTGAGCGCACCAGTCCGCGCGCTGATGGGCCCCTGGAACCACAAATATCCGCATATGGCAGTGCCCGGACCCCGGATCGGCTTTTTGCAGGAAGCGCTGGCCTGGTGGGATCACTGGCTGAAAGGCATCGGGAACGGCGCCGACAGGGCCCCGGCCTATACCGCCTGGCTGATGGACAGCGTAAAGCCCGCAACCTCTTTCGGGCATCGTCCCGGGCGCTGGATTACCGAGGCCGAATGGCCCTCGCCCCGGATCACGCCACGCATCTTCCACCTTGGCGAGGCCCGGCTGGGCGACACCCCTGCCCCCGCCTTCACGCAGCTGGCGCGCCCCTCAACGGCGGTCGGGATGGCGACGGGAGAGTATTTCCCCTTTGGCTTCGGCCCGGGTGAATTGCCCGATGACCAGCAGGGCGATGACGCGCTTTCGGCCTGCTTTGACTCGGACATGTTGAGTGACACCTGCGACATTGTCGGTGCACCGCGTGTCAACCTGACGCTCAGCGCCGATCAGCATCGCGGACAAATCGCCGTGCGGCTTTGCGATCTGCGTCCCGATGGCAGTTCGGCCCTGATCACGATGGGCGTCCTGAACCTGCGCCACCGTGAAGGCTTCGATGCGATGAAGGATATCGTCCCGGGCCAGCCCACAGAGGTCACGCTGGATCTGGACCAGATCGCCTACCGCCTGCCCGAAGGCCACCGGCTGCGGATTGCTGTTTCCACCAGCTACTGGCCCTTCATCTGGCCCGAACCCGAGCCTCTGACGGTGACGATCTCGGGGGGCAGCCTCTCGCTGCCGCTGCGCCCGCTGGCGACAGGTGACGAGATCAGTTTCCCTGAACCGACCGGCGCACCGCCTCTGGCGCTGAAATACCATTCGGAAACACTCGAATCGAAACATGTCGAGACCGACCCAGGGACCGGCGAAACCCGGATCATCATCTCCGGCACCACACCGCTGACCGAAGATCTGACCCATGGCCTGACCACCGGATCGAAAATCGAGGAAATCTGGTCGATTCGGGACGGCGAGCCCGCCAGCGCAAGGGTCGATATCACCTGGGATCGCAGCCTTGGCCGGGGGGACTGGCAGACCCGCAGTCGCGTTCTGACCAGTCTCTGGGGCGATGCGGAAGATTTCCACATCGTTCAGCGCATCCAGGCCTGGGAGGGCGAAAGGCTGGTCTTTGACCGCCATCACCAGGATTCCGTGCGCAGGCTTTAAGCTGCGGACAATTCGATAAAAAGGCATCCTCAGGATGCGGGACAGGAAGGGACCGGAACAATGACTGTGAAAGAGATGACCGGCGTATCGCGCCGTGGTTTTATCGCCTCATCACTTGCGCTCGGGGCGGCGGGGCTTGCCCTGCGCGGCCATCCGGCTTTGGCCCAGGTCAGCACGGAAGGCGGTCGTCTTCGCGCAAGGCTTTATGCCGATATCTCGAATCTCGATCCGGCCTTCTGGACTTCGGGCTCGGATGCGCTGGTGATGGAATGCATCTTCGCCTTCGCGATGCAGTTCGAGACCGGCACAAGTGAGTTCAACGCTCTGCCACTGGCGCTGAAAGCGTTGAATGTGATCGATGACACCCATATCGGCTTTGAGCTGAATGAGGGCATCCTCTATTCCGGCGAATATGGCGAAATGACCGCCGAGGATGCCAAATTCTCCTGGGAACGTATCGCGGATCCGGCAGTGCAATCGCCCTATGCGGCGGATTGGGCGCAGCTGGATCATGTCGAAGTGACCGGTCGCTATAGCGGCACCATCGTGCTGAAATCGCCCTTCGCCCCCTTGTTCACCACCACCCTGCCCGCAACCAGCGGCATCATCCTGCCCAAAGCTGCGATTGAGGCGGCGGGTGGTCAGTTCTCGACCGAGCCGCCGGTGACCTCTGGCCCCTACCGCATCCGCGAATGGCAGCCGCGCACCCGGCTGGTTCTGGAAAAGAACCCCGATTTCACGCTGTTCGATGTCGTATTCGATGAGCTGGTCCTGATCCCGATCGAAGACCCCAAGACCGCCGAGCTGGGCTTTGAAGCAGGCGATCTGGATCATGCGCAGACCTCGATCTCGTCGATCCCGCGCTTTGCCGCTGCCGCACCGAATGGCGGGCGCTTTGATGAGTTTACGGCACTGAATTATTACTGGCTTGGCATGAACGAGGCCAATGCCGATCTGACAGATCAGAAAGTGCGCCGCGCCATCCAGCACGGGATCGCCCGCGATGCGGTGGTCGAGGCCGCCTATCTGGGGGCCGCCTCGCCCGCCGCCGGGATCATCGCGCCGGGCCTTGCGGGGCACCGCGCGGAAAACACCTATAATTACGACCCAGATCTTGCCCGCAGCCTGCTGGCCGAGGCCGGTGTACCGAACCTCAATGTCACGCTTTCAATCCAGCAAACCGCCGAAGATCTGGCCGCCGCCCAGATTATCCAGGCACTGCTCGCCGATATCGGCGTCACCGTGCAGATTGACCAATATGAAAGCGGCAGCTTCTGGAGCCTCGGTATCGAGGCCGATGGCGATCAGTGGAAGAGCCTGCAGCTCTTCCTCTTCAGCTTCACCATGCAGCCCGATCCCAGCTGGGCCACCGCCTGGTTCACCTCGGAGCAGGTGGGCGTCTGGAACTGGCAGCGGTTCAGCAATGAGGAATTCGACCGGCTGAACCAGGAGGCCTCGACCGAGCTGGACACGGAAAAGCGGGGCGCGATGTATATCCGCATGCAGGAGCTGATGGAGGAATCGGGCGATTTCGTCTTCCTGACCTTCGAGCCGATCGGCACCCTGACCGCCGCAGGCGTCATGCCCGCGATGCGGCCCGATGGCTGGCCGATCCTGTCGCGTTTCACAAAGGCCTGATTTCCCGCGATGCTCAGCTATCTTGCCAGGCGCATCCTTCTGTCGGTCGCGGTGGTCCTCACCGTGATCGCAGCCCTGTTTGCGATGATGCATGCCATTCCCGGTGACGCGGTCAGAACCGCGCTTGGCCCGCGCGCAAGCGAGGCCATGGTCGAGGCTTATCGCGTGAAAATGGGGCTGGATCAGCCGGTTCTGGTGCAGATCTGGCGGTTTTTCAGCACCATTTTGCAGGGGGATCTGGGCAGTGACGCCATATCGGGTGTACCGGTTGCGCGGATCATCCTCGCGCAGCTTCCCGATACGCTTTACCTCGTCGCCGGTGCGATGGTGGTCGCAGTGGTGCCCGGCATCTGGCTGGGCGTGATGTCCGCCACGCATCGCGGCAGCCTTTTTGACCGGGTGACCTCGGTCCTGTCGGTCTCGGTCATGGCGGTGCCGTCTTTCGTGATCGCGATCTATCTCCTGCTGATCTTTGCCATCCACCTGTCCTGGTTCCCCGCCATCGGCGCGGGCGAGGGCTTTGCCGACCGGCTGCACCGGCTGGTCCTGCCCTCGGTCGCGCTCGGGCTGGCCTGGATCGGCTATATCGCACGGATCCTGCGCGCCTCGATGCTGGAGGTGATGGGCGAAAACCATATCCGCACCGCCCGCGCCTTTGGTCTGTCGGAGCGGCGGATCATGTTTGACTACGTGCTGCGCATCGCGCTTTTGCCGACGATCACCGTCCTTGGCATGGGGATCGGCCAGATGCTGTCCGGCGCGGTCTTTGCCGAAATCGTCTTTGGCCGCCCCGGCATCGGCAAGCTGGTCTACGATTCCATCGCAGCGCGGAATTATCCCATCGTGGTCGGCACTCTCTTGGTGACCACCGGCTTCTTCGTCCTTGTTAACCTGATTGCCGATCTGCTGATCGCCTTCCTTGACCCGAGGGTGCGCAATGTCGTCAGCCGTTGATCCCGCCGCCGCAGCTGTGGTGAAAAAGCCGCGCAAAGCCAGAGGCGCCATGCGTCGCCTTGTCAGTGACCCTCTGGGGGCGCTTGGGCTCGGGCTGATCGTGGTGACAGTGCTCGCCGCCCTTGCGGCGGGGCTTTTGCCGCATGACCCGGTCAAGCTGAACCCGATGGTACGTTTCGCCGCGCCCGGGGCCGAACACTGGCTGGGCACTGACAATCTGGGCCGCGATCTCTTTACCCGCATGCTGTATGGTGCGCGGATTGCGCTGGTAATTTCCATCGGGGCGACGGCGGCGTCACTGCTGGTCGGGCTGCTCTTCGGCGTATTGGCGGGGTTCGGGCCGCGCTGGCTGGACAGTATCCTGCTTTTGCTGATGGATGCGATGAAAAGCGTGCCCACCGTCATGCTGGCACTTGTCCTGATCACATGGACCGGGCCAAGCCTCTGGGCGGTTGTGCTGGTCGTGGTGCTGGTCAATGGTCCCACCTATGCGCGGATCGTGCGCACCCAGGTCCTCGCGCTGAGGAATGCCGAATTTATCGAGGCAGAGCGCGCCCTTGGTGCCGGTTTCCTGCGCGTCGCAAGCCTGCATGTTGTCCCGAATATCATCGGCCCGCTGCTGATCCTTGCGGCGATGGATATCCCGATCGTGGTCGGGATCGAGGCCGGGCTCAGCTTCCTGGGCCTTGGGGTCCGCCCGCCGACGCCGTCCTGGGGCACCATCCTGTTCGACGGGTTCTCCTATATCCGCGACAGCATCTGGATGGTTGTGGCCGGTGGTCTGCCCATCGTCATCACCGCGCTTGGCTTCACCTTCCTTGGCGAGGCGCTGCGCGACACGTTTGATCCGAAACTGGCAAAGAGGTGATCATGTCCCAAGATGCCAGCGATCCGGTTCTGACGGTCAGCGGTCTGACCCTTTCTTACGACATCCCCGCAGGCGAGCTGAAGGCGCTGCGCGATGTGAACCTGTCCATCGGCAAAGGCGAGATCGTCGGGCTGGTGGGCGAAAGCGGTTCAGGAAAATCGACACTGATGCAGGCCATTCTGGGCCTCTTGCCGGGGGCTGCGCAGATCAGGTCAGGTTCAATCCGGTTCGAGGGACAGGATCTGACCGGCCTTTCCGCCAGACAGATGCGGGGACTTTTGGGCGACCGGATTTCCGTCGTCTTCCAGGACCCGATGACCGCACTGAACCCGGTTCTGACCATCGGGCGGCAGATGATCGACATCCAGCACCGCAGCAAACTCAGCCGCCGTGAAAAACGCGCCCGCGCCATCGAGATGCTGGCCCGCGTGCGTATCCCGGACCCCGAAAGCCGGATTGACCGCTATCCGCATGAGTTTTCGGGCGGAATGCGTCAGCGTGTGGCGATTGCCATGGCGCTGATGGCAAAGCCTGCGCTTCTGGTCGCGGATGAGCCGACCACGGCATTGGACGCCACGCTGGAAATCGCCACGATTGACCTCTTGCGCGAGCTGCAGTCCGAAATCGGCTGCGCGGTGCTTTTCATTACCCACCATCTGGGGGTGGTGGCCGAACTCTGTGATCGTATCGACATCATGTATGCGGGCGAGATTGTCGAAAGCGGCGCGACCGGGGCCGTCTTCCAGGACCCGCGCCATCCCTATACGCAGCTGCTCTTTGCCTGCGACCCGGCGCAGATCGCCAAGCCGATGCGGCATCTGCCCTCTATCGGCGGCAATCTGCCGGATCTGACCGCGCCGCTGCCGGGCTGCATCTTTGCTTCGCGCTGCCCGCGCGCGGATGAGACCTGCACGACCGGCCATCCCGCCGATCATAAGGCCGGCCAGTCCGATCTGGTGCGCTGCCATTACCCGCTGGCCCCAAGGCTGGAGATTTCCGCATGACCCCGCTTCTTTCCGTGCGCAATCTCGATGTTTCTTACCCGGTCGGCGGGCTGATGACCAAATTGCGCGGCGCAGGCCAGTTGCAGATCGTCGCCGGGGTCAGCTTTGACCTCGCCCGGGGCGAAACCATGGCGCTTGTCGGCGAAAGCGGTTCTGGCAAGACCACACTGGCCCGCGCGATTGCCGGGCTGGGCGGCCTCGTCTCGGGCGAAATCCGTTTTGACGGCGCCCCCCTCAACACCTCCGGGCGGCAGATCCGCCGCGAGATCGCTTTCATCTTTCAGGACGCGGTCAGCTCGCTCAGCCCGCGCCTGACGGTGCGGGCGCTGTTGCGCGAACCCTTTGCCATCCATGGAATCCAATACCCCGAAGGCGAGGTGGAGCGGCTTTTGCGTCTTGTCGGCCTGCCCGCCACCATCGCCGAACGCCGCCCGCATGAGCTTTCCGGCGGCCAGGCGCGGCGCGTTGGCGTGGCACGTGCCCTGGCCCTGAAACCGCGCCTTGTGATCGCGGATGAGCCCACCGCAGGCCTTGACGTCTCGGTGCAAAGCGAAGTGCTGAATCTGCTCAATGATCTGCGCACAAGGCTGGGGCTCTCTTTGCTGATCATCACCCATAACCTCAACATCGTTCGCCATATCGCCGACCGGATGGCGATCATGTATCTCGGCCGCTTTGTCGAAACCGGGGACACCGCGCCGGTTTTCGCGCATCCGCACCACCCCTATACGGCGGCGCTGCTTTCGGCCAATCCGATCATCGACCCCGAGGCCCGCAAGACGCGGCTTTACCTGAAGGGCGAGGTGCCCGGCCTTGTACGGCGCCCGAAGGGTTGCGAATTCCACAGCCGTTGCCCCTTTGTGCAGGACCTGTGCCGCAGCACACCGCCGTCGCTGCAAGAGGATGGTCCTGTCAGCTATACCTGTCATTTCCCGATGGAAGCCTCCGTAAATGCCTGAATCTGCTGATCTGCGTCTGCCCCCCGAGGCCGAATCCCGCCTGCCCGCCGCCTTTCGCGCCGCCTGCCGCAACCTGACAGTGGCACCTTACTGGCTGGACGCGGATCGCTTCTGGTATCGGCGTGAGACGACGGGGCTGCCGGAATATGTGCTGGTGACAGTTACCGGCGCGCGCAGGCCCGCTTTCGACCATGCAGCTTTGCGCGATGCATTGCAGGACGACGCCGCTTTCGCGGCGCTGATGATCCTTGAGATCGCGGATGGTGCGGTCACCCTCGCCTCGGGACGGGATCGCTGGCGTTTCGCACAAG
Organism: Rhodobacter sp. 24-YEA-8; assembly: GCF_900105075.1. Classification (NCBI taxonomy): domain Bacteria; kingdom Pseudomonadati; phylum Pseudomonadota; class Alphaproteobacteria; order Rhodobacterales; genus Rhodobacter; species Rhodobacter sp. 24-YEA-8. The sequence continues at coordinate 107,458 of NZ_FNSK01000005.1, read as the reverse complement.
GTCAGCTGACCCCGCTCGCGCCCCGCCCCAATGCCGATGACGAAAGCCTGTCCCCGGATGGCCAATGGGTGCTTTACCGCGAGGCGGGCGATCTCTGGCTGCGCCCGGCAGCGGGTGGCAAGGCACGGCGGCTGACCGATACCGCAGCGCCGCATTTCGAATGGGCAAAATCGCCGGATCAGAGCCTTGAGACGGTACATCTGCAGCGCAGGGGGATCCGACTGCCGCCCGTCGCGCTCTGGTCACCGGATTCGCGCAGGATTTTCACCTATCAGCTGGATGAGCGTGCCGTGCGCCGGATCGCTCTGGTGCAGAACGTCACCGAAGATGGTGGCCCGGGCCCGATCCTGCATGAATTGCGCAATGCTTTTGCAGGTGATGAAGCCCTGCCCATCGCGCATCAGGCGGTGATTGAGGTCGACAGCGGGCGCATTGTCCCATGCGGCCCGGCAGATGTGACCGAGACCTCCGGCCTTGAGAAACGCGAAGCCTGGTGGAGCCGCGACTGCACCCGCATCTTCTGGCTGGAGCATGACCGCCATGAGCGCGAGATCACCCTGATCGAAACCGACGCAGAAACCGGTGCGGCCCGCCGGGTGATCTCGGAAACATCCGCGCGGTTTGCCGACATCCATATGGCCTATGGCGGCATGCCGAATATCTGCCTGTTGGACGCCACGGATGAACTGATCTGGTTTTCGCAACGCGACGGATATGCGCATCTCTACCTCTGCCGCCTCAGCACCGGGGCGGTGATCCGGCAGATCACGGCAGGTGACTGGCCGGTGGTCGAGGTCCTCGCGGTGAACCCGAACAGCCGCGAGGTGATTTTCCTCGCCGGCAGCGGTGAGAACAGCCCCGATCCCTATGCGCGGCGTATCTGTATCTCAGGCCTCGATCATGACACGATACGGGTGCTGTCGCCGGAAGCGGCAGACCATGCGCCCTTCCTGCGCGAACTGGGCTGGGCCGAGCTGATCGAGGCAGGTGCGGGTCCTGTTCCCCGCCCCCTCTCACCCGATCTGGCGCATATCGTCGTGACCAGCGCGACCGCCGGCGATCTGGGCGAGACCCGGCTTTTGCGCATCGCGGACCACACGGTTGTGACGGTCCTGGAAAGCGGCAGTTCCGATCTTGATCTGGTCACACCGGAACGGGTCGAATTGCTGGCCGCCGATGGCGAGACGCGGCTGTTCGGGATGCTCTGGCGCCCGGTGAACATGGCAGCGGATCAACGCTATCCGCTGCTCGACATCGTCTATCCCGGCCCGCAATGCATTCAGACCCCGCGCTCGGCACTGCCGCATGACGAGGTCGCAAAGCTCGCGATGGTTCATGCCGCTACTGCGCTCGGTATCGCGGTTCTGATGATGGACGGGCGCGGCACGCCGTGGCGATCAAAGGCGTTTCACGATCTCTGCCATGGCAATCTGAGTGATCCGGGGTTCCTCTCGGACCACGTCGCCGCCTATCCGCAGCTGGCCGGAAACCGCCCCTGGCTGGACCTGTCCCGCATCGGGATCATGGGTCATTCCGCCGGTGGCCATGCTGCAGCGCGTGCCATCCTCGCCCATCCCGGCACCTACCGCGCGGCCGTTTCCACCGCAGGCAGCCATGATCTGACCGGCTATAACCGCTGCTGGCCGGAAAAATGGCAGGGCCCGCTGATCCGCAACCCCGATGGCAGCACAAGCTATGACAGCGCCTGCAATGCCCGTCTGGCCCATGCGTTAGAGGGAAAGTTGCTGATCGGACTTGGCGATATGGATGAAAACGTGCTGCCCGCGCTCAGCCTGCAACTTGCAGCAGCACTGACCAAAGCGGGTAAGTGCTATGACATGCTGATTGCGCCAAACGACGATCACGCCACGTTCAAAAGCAACCCCTGGGTCCAGCGCCGCCTGTTGGACTGGATCGGGCGCGCGCTGACAGACCCTTCGGTAGACCGCAACTGACCTGATTGCCGGGCCCCCGGGGTGTCTGATCCCTGATCTCCTCGTCGTTGGAGACCAGCAAACCTCAGATCGCAGCTCTCGTCACTGTCCGCTATCCGCGGAAGAGCGCATATCCTCTCCCGCTTTGGTCAGGTGATCCACGAGTTTCCACAAGCCGACACCGTTTGATGCCTTGATCAGAAGTGCGCCCTGATGGGAGATGTACCCTGGCAAACGATCAAAGACGGCACTGACATCTGCGGCGGTTTCGGCTGCTATCCTGGCATTGTGCAGAGCCGGGCCGAGGGCGGTCATATATGCGCCGACCAGCATGACCCGGCGCGGTTTCAGCGACAGGATATCCGGCAGAAGTTCTGCGTGAAGCCGGGGGCTTTGTTCGCCGAGTTCAAGCATGTCGCCGAGAATAAGCGTTTTTTCAGCGGATGCATGAGCGGCGGCAAAGCTTTGGAGGGCTGCGCGCATGGACAGGGGATTGGCATTATAGGCCTCATCCTGCAGCTGGAATCTGATCGCACCGATCGACAGGCTGTGAGTCTCACCACGCCCCGCGAGCGGGCGGAATGTTTCAAACCCTTCGGCCACTTTCACGAGATCAAGCGACATCTCTGCCGCCACTGCCAGGGAGGCAAGGCTGTTGAGCGCCATATGAACGCCGCTGGCGCCGATCCGGTAAGTCAGTTGGCCATGCGGGGTCTGCGCCTCGACCAGCCGCCGTGCAGGATCGTAAGACAGGAGCCGGAAATCCGAGCCATCCGCTGCACCAAAAGTGACCAGTTTCAGCGCGGCCTCTCTGGCGCGTTCGGCCATCTCATCGAAATGGTCGCTGCCGCTCCAGATCACTGCACTCTTTCCAGGCTGCATCCCCAGAAAAATATTCGATTTCTTGCGAGCGATATCGCCGGTGGTCTCTCCCTCGCGCAGATGGGCGGTGGTGATGTTGGTAATCACGGCAATATCGGGCGCAACCCGGCGGATATGGGCCTGACCCGTGGAATTGATCGCGCTGAGCGCCGTTTCCAGGATCACCGCATCCGTTTCCGGCTGGACCGAGGCTAGATTGACCAGAATGCCGACCCTGGTGTTGTAATTATCATATGTTGCGCGGCAGTTGATCAGAGGAGAGAGCGCGGCCTGCAGCATCGAAACCGTGGTGGTTTTGCCAGAACTGCCGGTCACGCAAACGACCTTGCCGCGCATCCGGTCACGGGCTGCGCCACCGATCTGCATCAGCGCCGCCAGTGGATCCTCCACCTGCAAAAGCGGAAACTCCGGCCGCAGCCCCGGCGGCCGTTCCCGTACCAGCGCGCCGGCCAGGCGATCCTGCAATCTGTGCAAAGAGGCGTGGCTGTCCCAGCTGTCTTTCGACACTGCGGTCATGCTTTCATGACGGTTGCGGTCCTGACGGCTGTGGGCGGCAAAAAGCACAGGTTCGGGCACATGCGCCAGATGGGTCCGGCCTGCGACGGCCGAACGGCAGAACCAGCCCGGCGGCGGCGGGGTGATCCAGGTGCCACCGGTCAGCCCGGCGAGTTCTTCGGCACTCCATCCGGGCAGGTCTGCGGGCCTGGCGCTGCCCGGGTTCCTGGCCGCCTTGCCCGAGAAGGAGAGTGTGGTCGTAAGACCGGTGCGCAGCCGCCCCAGCCTTTTGAGACGGTCGAACACCGATATTTCCAGGTCGAGGACATTGTCTTCCAGCCGGGATCCCGGCGGCGGGCGCAGGCCGAAGCGTTCGTGATAGATTTCTCCCGGCTGCCAATGCGGCGTCGGCAATCGCCAGTCGCCCGGCTCATGCGCCATTCCGCGCCCCCATACCGGCATATTGCCGTTTTTGCGGGGAACAGCATGCAAAGCGATGGTCAGACGGCGGCTGACCGGTTCTTCGGCACTCCACCAGGTTTCGACCCAGAGCATGTTGCGACTTGTAAGCCTTTCAGGACCGAAGCTGACGCCGTGAAGGGTCAAAGGTCCGATGGCGACCGGCGCGATCCTTGCGCTTTCCGGCACGGGCGGCGCAGCCAGGCGGGACCGCAGCGCAGTCAGGCGGTAATCCTGTGGCATGCGCCCGGGCGGAGAAAGCGGGATCTGAAGCCGTCCGTCCGAACCCGGAATGGTGACGGTCCCAAAGGCCGCGCATTTTTCGGCGAAATCTGCGGCGATCGAGATGGCCGCATCTCCCTCGGCCTCTGAGGCCCGCCCCGGGGCGACGGTGACCGGTATCACTTCGATGCCGGTCACGCCTGACGGTCCAAGCTCCAGCCGGAAGACCGCGCTGTCACCTTTCCCTTCGGAAAAATCACACAGGAGATTGCCGGCATCATGCAAAATCGGCCGGCCTTCAAAAATCTCGATACCCTGCAACATATGCGCCGAGGCACCAAGAACGGCGTCGGCTCCGGCGCGGATCAGCGCATGGCCGGCGGCTATCTCGCCAGGGCCGGGAACCGGTTTCAGGTTCAGCCCCCAATGCACCGCAACAATCACCACATCCGCCTGGCGCCGCGCGGCCTGAATGCGTGGCTGCATTTCCCTTTGCCAGAGCGCAGGGTCCGAGAGCGGCAGAAACGCGTGCCCGGGCCGGTTACCGGTCGCGGCGAATTCCGCCTGGGTGGCATCAAGTGAGAACACCGCGACCGCAAGGCCATTGCGGCGGAAAAAGCGCGGCGCAAACGCGGCCTCGCGATCCCGTCCCGAACCTGCATGGGCTATATTTGCCAGTTCAAGCCAACAGGCCTGATCAAGCAACGCCTCGGGTCCGTAGTCGCCGGAATGATTATTCGCAGTGGCAACGAGATCGACCCCTAACCTTTGAAGGACGCGGGTCATCTCAGGACGCGCGCGGAAGTAATAGGGTCCGGATTCGCCCTTATCTGTGCCCTGTTCTCCAAGATCGGAGACCACGCATTCGAGATTGACCATCCTGAGATCTGCACCGCTGAATGACGGCAGATGGACAGCCGTTTCCCCCTCTTCCGTGCCACTCGCGAATGCGGACAGCAACAGATGTTGCCTGCGGGCGAGGCTGACATCACCACCCCAGGCAACAGTCATCCTCAGCTGATCCGGCATGGCCTGCTCCTGTGTTCTGTCTGCGCGTGCGGGTGTAATACCTGTATTGAGGTTATACCTCTTCACGCCTGGTTTGAAAGTAAGCGCAGGGATCACCCGCGCGCCTGCAACCCGAGATCGCCTCAGGCCGGCCAACGGCAAGTGAAATCTGTCGCACATCAGATCTTGCCATGTGACCCGCTGGCTGGGGAATGCAAAGATCCGGCATTCAGAAACGACGTTAATTTATAGAAATTTACTGATTAACCGCTGCACCTGTCATTTTCATATAATATCCAATAATTACCGCTACCTGACGGAGATCATCTGGACCCCGTTGCGCAATACGCCGTGGTTTACGACGGTGGCCACGCTGGCCTGAGCGCTGCTGGGCACGGTTGCGGCCTGTGTCATCCTCCGGGGGGCGCGGCGGCTGCGGAATGCGGTCGATATCCTCGTGATGTTTTCCTATGGCGTGCCGGGGATCGTGCTCGGGATCGGCCTTATCGCGACCTATCACCAGGGGCCGCTGGTGCTGACCGGCACCGCCTCTATCCTGATCCTCGCCTATATTATCCGTCGCCTGCCTTTCTCGGTGCGCTCGGGCGTCAGCACCTTGCAACAGCTTTCGCCCGAGACCGAAGAGGCCTCGTTTAATCTCGGCGCCGGGCCGCTTCGGACCTTCGCAATGATAACGGTTCCGCTTTTGCCAGGCGCGATCCTGTCGGGCGCATTCCTGACCTGGTCGAATACGGTACGCAAACCGGGCGCGAGCCTGATCCTGCAATCGGGGGGTAATATCACCATAGCGGTGGAGATTTTCAGCCAGATCATGAACGGGAATTTCGGAATCGCCTCGGCGCCTGGTGCGGTTCTGATCGGACTGACCTTCATCCCGCTGCTGATCTTCAAAGCCCTTTCCGGGCGGCGCGAGGCCCTGCAAGCCTGATGCCATCCTGACATGACCGGGCGCAGTCAGATCCCGCATTGCGGGACCTTTATGGGAAGCCGCTTACAGCAGGAAGCGATCCACAATGCGGCGCTACATAAAGCAGATGCAGGAAATCGCGCGCGCTTTCTTTCCTCGGCTCTTTGTCCCAGCCGATGGACTGAAGGCAGAGAGCTCGCCAGGCGCGCGCTGATCGAGAGAGCGTAGCGCTACAGGATGAAGCCTGCGCGACGAATGCCGGAACGAGGAGATCTTCGACATCGTGGCCGGTGCCCGTCATGCTGCAGGTTGCAGCACGCAAGAAGCAAAGTATCCTCAGGCCGTATGTAATCGCATCAGAACAAGTTGGCGATGCCTATCAGAGTCATAGCCTCTGTCGGCAACCAGAACAGCGGGCTGCGGCAGGCTCTCGGCCATCGCCAGATCATAGCTTGTATAGTCGGCATCCTGCCCCGGCGTGAGCTTGGTTCTCACAGGGCCTCGAGCTGTACGATCACAGCGCCCTTGTTCGAAAGATCAACAGTCATCAGGGGATCCGTCAGGGAGCAGGTCATGGGGCTGGGAAGGGCTGCAAGGGAAAGGCGGCGGGAGAGCCTCCCGCCGCCTTTCCGGATCTGATCGCTCCCTCAGTTGGCCGCGGCCTTTGCGTCTGCAATCCAGGTGTCAAAGGTTGCCTGATTGGCCGCGATCCAGTCCTCAGCGACCTTCTTCAACGCCCGATCCGAGCTGTCCGCCTTGACGGCGACTTCCCAGTCAGACCAGGTGGTTATCGGCCATTCAATCTCTTCGGAAAGCTTCGCAATGGCCGGATTGGTGGCAACGAAATCCTTATTGGCGGTGATGCGCCAGTTCCAGGCACCGGTTGCCATCTTGCAAGGATCCTGATCTGCCGCGCAGCCCAGAACGCCGGCCACGTCATGGCCGTCATTGCTGGCAACGCTCTCCGGGAGCGCATCGAAGGGAATCGGCACCCAGACAACATCGGTGCCCGGCACCAGGGTCTGGGTCACGAAAGAAGGGCTCCAGGTGTAATAAAGCACTGGCTCGCCCGAGCGGAAGCGGGTGAAGGTCTCAGCCAGCAGCGGCTCATATTTGGCGCGCACCGATTTCACGGTGTCCGACAATCCGAAGGCTTCGAGCTGAAAATCGACCACGTCGCCGCAGCTCCAACCCGGATCGCAATTCATCAGATTGGCAATGCCGTCGCCATCGGTGTCGAAAAGCTTTGCCAGATCCGGGTCTTTCAGCGCCGAGATATCCCGGACGCCATGGGCATCGGCGGTGGCCTTGTCCATGACATAGCCGTTATAGCCGCCGCCGATGATGGTGCCTTCTCCCAAGAGATCCAGCTTGTCCTCGACCTTCTCGAAGGCCGAAAGGCGCTGCGGCATGTTCACATCGGCCGCAATATCCATATCGCCCTGAGCGGCCGCCTGGAAGAAGGCCGAGATACCGACATTCACGACCTGGACGTCATAGCCCAGCTCTTTCATCGCTGCGATCAGGATCTGGTTCTGCACATAATTCGCGCCAAGGCTGTCCCCCTGGGCAAAACGTATCGTCCTGCCCGCGCCTGGCAGGTCTTCAGCCATAACGGGCGCGGCCAGAAGCATGCCAGTGCCCAGAAGCGCTGCACGGAGCGCATGAGCGGGCTTCAGTCTGCGGAGGGTGGTCATTCTGTCAGTCTCCCTGAAATGACTGTTGGATCTTGTCCTGGTATTTTTTTTCTGGCCGGCCCGGCATCACCCGGGGGCGGCCAGGACCTCAGTTCTCTGACGAGGCCGGTTTTTCTTTCGCGTCCGAGGTGAAGACGCGTCGCCACCAGGTGCCGAAGCCGGAACGGTAATTCTGCCCGGATTTGCGGTTGGCGAGTGCCTGGGTCAGGCGGTCCAGCATGATTGCCATCAGCACGATTCCGATGCCGCCCACCGCCGCGCGCCCGATATCCAGCCGCCCAAGGCCCTGCAGCACCACAAGCCCCAGCCCCTCGGCGCCGATCATCGCCACGATCACCGACATGACCATGGCCATCAGCACGGTCTGGTTCAGCCCGCCCAGGATCGTCGGCATCGCCTGGGGCAGTTGTACTTCCCACAGGATCTGTCGGTCGGTCGCGCCAAAGGCGACACCTGCCTCGATCAGCTCGCGGTCTACCATGCGGATGCCGAGATTGGTGAAGCGGATCAGCGGCGGCACCGCGACCACGATCACCGCAACTGCGCCTGGCACGGTGCCGACACCGAACAGCATCACGACCGGGATCAGATAGACGAAAGATGGCGTGGTCTGCATGATGTCGAGCAGCGCGCGCACCACATTCCAGACCCGGTCATTGCGCGCACACCAGATGCCGATCGGAATGCCGATCACCACACAGATCACGATCGCAGTGGCAATCAGCGCGAGCGTGGTCATCGTCTCGGGCCAAATTCCGATGAATAGAATCGCCAGCATCGAGACAAAGCAGAAGCTCCCCACGCCGCGCCCTGCCAGCCGCCAGGCGAAAGCCGTGACAAGCGCCACGAAGACCACCGGAGGAGTAGCCTGCAACCCGCGCTCGATCCAGAAGAGCAGTGTCTCGACCGGCCATTTGATCGTCAGGAACAGTGGACGCAGATTATAGGCGATCCATTCGATGGCCGCCTGTATCCATTTGTCGAGCGGGATGAAGCCCTGCGGGATCAGATCATACATGGCGGTCTTCCTTCCCGTCCTGGCCAATGGTCGTCACTTGCCCGGGCATCCGTGTTCCCGAAAGCCCGCCCAAAAGTGCATCGGTGGTCAGTTGCCCGAGGAAACGCCCATCAGCATCCGTCACTGCGACCGGGCGACCGGCGGTCACGCTGGCGGCAATGTCGATCAGTTTCATATCGGCGGGAACACTGTCCCACTCCGCCCCGCCCGAAGTGAGACCCAGGATCCGGCCGGAATCGTCCAGCCGGAAGGGGCCCGGGCTGCGCATCTCATCCGTCAGCAGCGCGGCTGCATCGAACAGCCGCGCGCGGTCGACATGGCGGGTAAAGGCCGCGACATATTCATGTCCCGGATCAAGCACGACCTCTTGCGGCGTGCCTTCCCGGATCACGCGGCCATCTGCCATGATCGCGATCCGGGTACCGATCCGCAGCGCCTCCTGGAAGTCATGGGTGATGAAGATGATCGTTTTGTGCAGCGTCTCCTGCAGCCGCAGCAATTCATCCTGCATATCGCCCCGGATCAGCGGGTCGAGCGCGCTGAAGGCCTCATCCATGATCAGCACATCGGCATCGGTCGCCAGTGCCCGCGCCAGACCGACGCGCTGCCGCATGCCGCCCGACAGGGCCGAGGGCAGATGGTTCGCCCAGGACGAAAGCCCGACCACCTCCAGCACCTCGCCCGCCTTTTTCAGACGCGCCGCCTCGGCCATGCCACGCAGCTTCAGCCCGAAGGCGACATTGCTGATCACGCTTTGCTTGGGCAGAAGGCCGAAATTCTGGAACACCATCGAGATGCGGGTACGGCGGATCTCGCGCAGCCGTTCCTGTCCGGCCTTCACGATATCCTCACCATCCAGCCAGATCTCACCGGCATCGGGGTCATGGATCCGGTTGATGCAACGGGCCAGCGTCGATTTTCCGGAACCTGACAGGCCCATGATCACCGAGACAGACCCGGCTGCGACCTTCAGCGAAACCCTGTCAACGCCGACGACATGATCGGTTTCCCTCAGGATCTGGTCCTTGCCCTTGCCCTCGCGGATCATCGCCAGCGCCTTCGGGACATCCGGGCCGAAGATCTTGTACAGATCCCAGATCTCTATTCTGCTATCCACGTTACCTTCCTTACCCGGACCCGCCCGGTCACCCAACCGGCTGGCCATCCCCGTTCTGGGTTCGTTGCGCGGGTTCGTTGCCCGCCCGCTGTTTCAAACATGAAAGCCCACCATAACATTTCGCGTCTTCCTAGATTTCGCAGGAGGCGGGGGTCAAATTTCCCACTCATCCCTAGAAGGATTGCCACTGTTTTGGTTGCTATTCCCGAAGTTGAACAAAAGAACCGGTTACATGGGCCCCACCAGCATGACCCCTATCTTCATGTCTCCTGCATTCGCGACCCCGGCACTTCTGGTCATCGACATGCAGAACGACTTTGTTTTGGACGGTGCACCGATGAAGGTGAAGACCGCAGCTGCAACCGTTCCTGTCCTTTCGCAGCTGCTGGCCGGGTTTCGGGCCGCGAAACACCCGGTCGCCTTTACCCGCTATATCGCTTCGCCCCGCTACCGGCACCTCGCCGCACAACGGCCCTGGCTGAACCTGCTGGAGCCACCGCTCAACGCCTGCCGCCCCGGGTTTCTGCGGCATTATCCGGGTCTGCCTGAGGCGATAGACTGCGCCGACATGATAGACGCGCTGAAGCCTCTGCCGGGCGAGATCGTCGTCGACAAAGCCTGGTTCAGCGGGTTTCACGAAACCGATCTGGAGGCGCAGCTGCGGGCCAGCGGGGCCGACAGCCTGGTCGTGGCCGGCACTATCACCGAGATGTGTGTCGAAGACACCGCCCGCCATGCCGTCCATTTTGGCTGGCCGGTGACGATCCTTTCTGACGCCGTCTCTTCCGATGATCGCCAGGGCGCGGCAGCCGCATTGAAGGCCTTTGCCCGCAACCATGGCGAGGTGATGACTAGCCAGGAGTATCTTTCCCGGCTTGCCATATCAGAATGATCGGGGCGGGCAGATCAGGCCGTCACTTTACCTCGGTCTCGCAGGCCAGTTCTTCCATATCGCTGAACCGGTCGCCGATTCGCGCATGGGGTCGCCCGCCATCCGCGACACCGATGGCGATTACAATCTCATCGGGGCCGGGCGCATCCAAGATCGAGAATTCCGCCGTCAGGAAATGCGAGCGCGCGCCGCCTTTGGTGATGTGTTTCAGCGGAAAAGTCACCGGATTGCCCGGCCCGCCGCGCTTATTGGTGAAAGAGATAAATTCGGTCGAATTCACCGCATCGCGCAGGAAGTTGCCAAAGCGCAGCGTGTGGATCAGCGCCGAGCCATGCTCGATCTCGCCATTGGTGCCGACAATCGCGCATTTGCCGAAAGCCTCGACATTCCCGCCACCGCCGACCAGCGGCATCAGGCGCCCGACCATCTCGCGGCCCAGAAGTGGCGCGAAGGCAAGGATTTCCGGGCGCAGATCCTCGACGAAACCACGGCCCGCCCAGGGATTTTTCAGAACCGCCGCCACTGCGGCGATGCGCAGGGGCTTCCCCGCCTCTTTGCCGCCCTCGATCAGCGTATCCTCGACATAAGCGACATATTTGCGAATTTCCGGTTTCATTTCCATCCCTCTGCGGTCTTCTCTATAGTCTTCGTCAACAAGGCGCCCAGATGGCGCGCAACAAGCCCAGGGGCCTCAAGCAGGATCGAATGCTTCAGCCCCGGCAGGATCGCCAGGTCAGATCCGCGGATCTGATCGTGCATCAGCCGCGACATGCGCGGAGTCGATCCGATATCGGCCTCGCCGGTCATCACCAGCGTTGGTGTGGTGATACGGTGCAGATCCCCGGCCAGATCCGAGTGCGCCAGCACTCGGTAGGCAGCCATATAACAGGCCGGATCATTCTCCAGCGCCTTGGCCCGCCGCGCGGAAATCGCATCGGGGTTCTTCGCCAGAAACTCCGGCGTGAACCAGCGCTCCACCGCATTGGTAAGATGGGTCAGCGGCCCGTCCCTCTCCAGCGTCGCAAGACGCTCTTCAACCCGTGCCCGCTCGCCTTCGTCACGGCCCGCGACAGTCGAGATCAGCGCCAGGGCGGAAAGCCGCTCCGGCTGGTGGATCGCGAGCTGCTGCGCGAGAAGCCCGCCCAGCGAGAAGCCGAACAGCGCCACCTGATCAAGCCCGAGATGGTTGATCAGCGCCAGCACGTCGCCCGCCATCAGCTCAAGGCTGTAAGGCCCCGGCGCCCGGCCCGATGCGCCATGCCCCCGCAGGTCGAGGCGGATGTGACGGCCCGGCGGCATATGCGGCAGAACCGGATCCCAGGCCTCAAGCGTTGACCCGACGCCATGCACGAAAACCATCGCGCGGCCCTCGCCCGTCTCCTCATAGCGCAGGCGACAGCCCTTGTGTTCGAAGTCGGGCATCAGACCGCCTCAGGCGCTGCGGTTTTCGCGCGAAAATGCGGGATCACGCGGTCGCAGAACAGCTCGACCGAGCGGCGGGCGACATTATGGGGCAGGCCAAAGCTGGTGCCGAACATGAAATGCCGGATGCCCGCCGCCTGGTAGCGTTCCAGTTTCGCAATCACCTCGTCAACCGTGCCGAACATCATGTTTTCACACAGGTTTTCTGGCTGAAATTCATCGCGGTTGGCGACGGTGTCGAAATCGACCAGGTCGGGGAAGCCGTTCCTCACCGTGGCGATGTTTTTGAACAGGTTCTCGAACCCGCGCCCGTAATTGATCATCGAATGCACCGCGATGTCACGGGTGGCCTTATCCTCCCAGACACAGCCTAGTCGCATATTGGCATGGTTCAGCCCGGTCGCCTTATGGGCCTGCATCGCGGCCTGGAAACGGGCTTCCAGCACCTCGACCTCGGCAAAAGACCGGCGCAGCGCGGTGGACATAACCGAACATCCATTCGCCACGGCGAAATCATGCGAGGCCGGATCGCGCGCGGCGATCCACATCGGGATTTCCTTTTGCAAAGGCTTGGGCGCCGCGGTCGTGGCGGGGAAATTCCAGATCTCGCCCTGATGTTCGTAATCGCCCTGCCACAGCGCTTTCACCGCCGGGATCAGCTCGCGCATATAGCGCCCGCCTTCTTCTTGCGGCATTCCGCCTGCCATACGGTCGAATTCATACTGATAAGAGCCGCGCCCGAAGCCGAGCTCCAGCCGCCCGCCGGTGATCACATCGCAAAGCCCGGCCTCACCCGCCAGCCGGATCGGATTCCAATAGGGCGCAGAGATCACGCCGGTCCCGAGCCGGATCCGCCGGGTATGTGCCCCCCAATGGGTCAGGATCTGGAACGGATTGGGCGAGGCGGTCACCTCAATCGTGTGATGCTCGGCGGTCCAGACCGTGTCGAAACCGCCCTGATCGGCGATCTTCACCAGATCCAGCGCGTCTTTCGCCACCACATCCATCGCCATGGACTCATCGAAACGCCCATAATTCAGCGCGAGAGAAAATCTCATCTTTTCCGCTCCTTATTTCGCGACGCGCATGACAAAGGCATCCTGAGTCTGGCCCGAATAGTCGATGACAACTGTCTTGATCCGGCTGAATTCCTCGATGGCGGCAAAACCGTTATGCTTGCCATAGCCCGAGTCCCGGAACCCGCCCGAAGGCGACATGATCGAAGGGCTGCGATAGGTGTTGATCCAGACCATACCCGCCTCGATCCGGCGCATGAATTTCAGCGCGCGATTCATGTCGTTGGTCCAGATCCCCGAGGCGAGGCCATAGGCGGTGTCGTTCGCCAGTTCGATCATTTCGGCATCATCGCGGAATTTCAGCACCCCCAGTACCGGGCCGAAGATCTCTTCGCGTGCAAGCTTCATGTCATTGGTGACATTGGCGAAAACGGTGGGCTCGACATACCAGCCGTTCCCGAGCCCCTCGGGCCGGCCGCCGCCCGCAACCAGCGAGGCGCCCTCGGCCTTGCCGCTTTCGATAAAGCTGCCGACCTTGCCGACCTGCGCCCAGAGCGCCAGCGGGCCAAGCTGGGTGGCCTCATCCGTAGGCGCGCCGACGCGGATTTCTTTGGTGCGCTGGACAAGGCGGTCGATCACCTCGTCATAGATGCTTTCATGGACAAACGCCCGCGATCCGGCGACGCAAGTCTGGCCACCAGCCGCGAAAATGCCCGAGATCACCCCGTTCACCGCGCGATCCAGATCTGCATCCTCGCAGACGATATGCGGGGATTTGCCGCCCAGTTCCAGCATCGCGGGTTTCAGGTTCTGCCCCGCCGCTCCCGCGATCAGACGCCCGGTCGCGGTGCCGCCGGTAAAGTCGATCTTATTGACGCCGGGATGGCGCACGATGGCGTCGCCTACGGTCGCGCCGTAGCCGGTCACCACGTTGAACACACCAGGCGGAAACCCCGCCTCGGCCACGAGTTCGGCCAGCGCCAGTACCGCGGCCGAGGCATGTTCCGAGGGCTTCACCACCAGCGCATTGCCCATTGCCAGCGCCGGCGCCATGCAGCGGTTGAGCAGCAACAAAGGCGAGTTCCACGGCACAATGGCCCCGATCACCCCCACCGGCTCGCGCAGCGTAAAGTTCAGCATATCAGGCTTGTTGACCGGGATCGTGGTGCCCTGAACCTTGTCCGCCATCCCTGCGAAATAGCGCAGCCCAACCGAGACGGCCTGGGTCAGCGCCCGCATCTCACGCAGGATCTTGCCATTGTCCTTTGTCTCAAGCTGCGAGAGCCGCTCGACATCGCGGGCCACCAGATCGGCCAGCCGCCCGATCATAATTCCCCGATCAGATTGCGAAATGTCGCGCCAGGCGGGATCGCGCATCGCAGTGCGGGCGGCCTCGACTGCGGCATCCACCTCGGTCTCAGTCGCATCGGAAATCGAACACCATTCCTCACCGGTCGCGGGGTCGAAGCAGGCAATCGGCTGCCCCTGCGAAGCCCGGAATTCTCCGGCCACGAAGATCGGCAGGCGGCTCCCCTCCAGCGCCTCTGGCGTGAATATGGTCATTTCGGCATCCCCTCTCTCAGATAGCTGTCGGGCTGGAAAATATCGGGCCAGCGCTCCGAGCCGCCGGTCATATGCGAGACACTGCCCGGGGCCTGACCCCGGGCGACATAGACACCGTAGCGGCCCTTCCGGTGCTCGCGCCCATGGCGCAGCAGCACATCTCGCATTCCAGGATCGCGGGTCAGGTCAGGCGGCAGATCATCCGGCGCGAAAAGGGCCATATCGGCGGGCAGAGCCGCGAAAGGCTCCAGTTCGGCCATAAAAAAGAAACGGCTCTCGCCCTTTTCACCATCGTCATAGATCGAATAGGGATGGGTTATCGTGACCGCAGCACCGGCTTTTGCCAGCTCGGTTTCGCAGCCATTGCGGGCATGACCGAACAGCGGCTGCACTGGACCGAGTGGGAGTTCCCAGGTGCCCTCGGCCGTGCGCCGCAGCAGCACCCGCCCCTCATGCAGCGCCACGACGCCGACGCGGATACCGCCTTCGGGCATCGTTGACGCCAGTTCGCGGTAACGCCCCCGCGAGAAGACCAGCGGCTCGGCGCCGGTCGTCATGCTGTCCAGCACCTCACCGATCAGGATCACATGATCCCCGGCATCGACCAGCTGGTGACGCACGCAGGCGAAGGTCGCCGCCGCGCCGTCGATCAGCGGCAGGCCTTCCGGACCCGCATGCCAGGCCAACCCTGCGAAACGGTTGGTGACGGGGGTTGCGAAACGGTGCGACACCTCTTGCTGCCCGGCGCTCAGGATATTGACCGCGAAATGGTCTGCCATGCTGAAGGTCGCGAAATTCGATGAGGTCTTGCCCGGACAGACCAGCAAAAGTGGTGGGTCGAGCGAGACCGAGGTGAAGGAATTGGCGGTGAACCCGACCGGTCGGCCCCCGGCATCGCGCGCGGTGACGACGGTTACACCGGTCGCAAAAGCGCTGAACGCCTGGCGCAGCGCCTTTTTTCGGGCGAGCGCCGCCTCATCCACCCCCCCCTGAGGAGTCTGTGGCGTGGCATGCGTTGAGAGAGCTGAAGACACCGCTGCATCCGAATATCATTTATCCCGGATGAAGCTTAGCAATCCCCCTTCCGCCCCAGCTTCCAATGAGACGGTTAAAGGCGGCAGAAAAAATTACTGCTTTTGATAGGAATGGCGCAGATGATAGAGGCGGATCGCGATTTCCAGATCGAAACAGGTCTCGCTGTCTTCAAAATCAATGCCATAGCGTTCGGTGAACCGCTCCAGCCGGTAGCGCAGGGTCGAGACATGGATGCCCAGCTGATCCGCCGTTTCCTGCAAGCGCCGCCCCGTCGAAAGCCAGGTGCCCAGCGTCAGAAGAGCGGTGCGGCCTTTCTCGGAGCCGCCATCCAGCAGCGGCTCGATGGTGCGGGCAAGGAAGGCCTCGGCGACGGTTTCGGGCAGGCTGGCCATCAGGCGGGGAAAGTAACCGATCTTGCCGCCGCTGATCCAGCCTTCGGCCTTCATCGCAAGGCCCACATCCAGCACGCGGCGGCAGCCGGCCCAGGCATCGGCATAATCGCCCAGCCGCGTCATCGGTTCTGACAGGGTCAGCGAAAGCGGCCGGTGCCAGGCGGGTTGTAACTGGCGGAGCAGTGCGGCCCGCGCCTTTTCATCGCTCAGCCCAGGATGTTCCGGCACCAGCAGGCCGAGACGGTTGCCCTCCATCAGCGAAAGCGAGGCGCCGCACATCGCTTCGACCTTACGCAGGATGAAGCTGTGCATATCACCGGGCAACCCGCCTTCCGAGGCCTGCATCATGAGCACCCGGCGCGGATCCTCCGGGGTAATGCCCAAAAGTCGGAACTCGGCCAACAATTCGGTCATATCGCCCGAGCCGGAGACAAGCTGCTGCAAGGCCCGCCGCTCGACCAGGCTGCGGCTGCGAAAGGCCATATGATTGCGCAGGATCAGCGTAGACAGGGCCAGATGCGCAGCCTCGACCGAAACCCATTCCTGCGCTCCCACCTGCTCAGGCGCAATAAGGAACAGGGCGCCGACATTCTCGCCATCAATGGCAAGCCCCTGAACCCGCAGCCGAACCTCATCGGACCCCAGCCGGAAGGACACATCCGCGCTGTCCTTACGGGACGTGGATTGCCGCGCCAGCCGCATCAGCGCCGGCAGATCCTGGCGCAACGCCTCGGACGGTTCTGCTCCAAGCGTCGTCTCATCGCAAAGCAGGCTGCCGGTGGTCAGGTCAATCGCGAACCAGCGTGTCGGGATCAGCTTGCCAAGAAGCGGGAAAATCCCCGAGGACATGCCGATATTCAGCGACCCGGCCAGCGCTGTCGTGAGATTGCGCAGGATCTGGCGCGATTTGCCGGTGGCCTCTTTTTCTTCGGCAAGCCGGAGCATCTGGCGCACGGCGATATCAGCCAGATCGGCAAGGCATTGCAGATAGGCCAGCTCTTCGTCATCGACATCAATGATCTGATGCGAGATCACCGTGAAGGCCAGTGCCCGGCCCTGGCGGTCGGGAAATTTCAGCGGGAAGAAGGCAACTGTGTGATAGCCCCGCTGCCTCGCATCATCACGAAACCCGCAATAGCGATCCTGCTCTGCCGCATCGCGGATGACGACAGGGCGGCCTGTCTCGACAACCGAGAGGATCGGGCTGTCGGCGGCGTCCCATGAATCGGGTGGGGCCCGCGTATCGGTCTTGAACGGATTATAGCGGATGATCGGGATGGTCTTACCGCTGTCCTGATCAAGCACCTGGATGCTGCTGAAATTCCAGATCGAGTTAAGGCAGACCCCTTCAACCAGCCGGACCAGCAGTTCATCGGGATCGTGACTGTCCTGGATCAGCCGCGCAATCCGCGAGAGGTTGCGGAACTTTGCGGCGCTGTTGGTCTCAACGGGCATGACCTCTCCTTACCTGCATCAGACCTGCTGCCCCCGGTGACGGGAGGCGAGGGCTTCGTGATTACCCCTCTGCCGCCGTCTGTGCCAGTTCCCTTCCGCAACCATCAGGCAAAGCGGACATCAATCAGGTACGGCCCCCTGCGCCCAAGCGCGCCCTGCATCGCAGCACGCAAGTCGCCCAGCGTCGTCACCGCCTCGCCCGCAACGCCAAGCGAAGCGGCAAGCCCGACCCAGTCAATCGCGGGCCGATCAAGCGAAAGCATATCCATCGCCGTCGGTCCGGGATCCGCGCCGACTTTGGCATATTCGCCGACAAGGATCGCATAGCTGCGGTTGTTGAGGATCAGCGTCAGGCAATCCAGCCCCTCGCGCGCCTGAGTCCAGAGCGCCTGCATCGTATAGGCTGCAGAGCCATCGGCCTGCAAAGTGATCACCCGGCGCCCTGGGGCGGCCACTGCCGCGCCGGTGGCAACCGGAAGGCCGCCACCGATGGCGCCACCGGTGATATGAAGCCAGTCACAGGGCTCGGTGCGCCCTGCCCGTGCCGGAAAACCGGTGCCAAGCGTCAGTGCCTCGTTCACCACAATCGCATTGGCGGGGATCAGCCCGCAAACCGTCTCGGCAAAGCCTTCGGCGGTGATCTCGCCCTCGGGTTCTGTGAACGCGCTGACAGGTCGGACAGGCAGCGGCAGAACCGGCACACCGAGTTCCGCCGCCAGCGCCTCCAGCGCTGCCTGGGCATCATCATCGCGCCCCGATAGCGCGATATGCTGCGCGCCGTCCCGTGTCACGAGGCTGGGCCTGCCGGGATAAAGAAAGAAGGCGGTTGGCAATGGGCATCCGACCGTGATGACCCGGGTGAAGGGCGCAAGTGCGGCCAGCGCGAGATCGACCGGATAGGGCACCGGCTGGATATCCAGCGCATCGCGCCCGCGCGGCTGCACCGCAACCATGCCGCTGGATTTGATTTCGGCCCCGGTTGCGGCTGCAATCGCCGCGATCAGCGGGTGGGCAGCACGGGTCAGGCCCGCAGTCCCAAGGACAATCACCGTCTTTTCCTGCCCGCGCAGCGCGGCGGCGGCCTCGCGGATCACCGCGGGCTCCGGTGCAACGAGAGGCGACCGTTCCGGCGCTGCCGCAGCTTCGCCGCCCTCGCTCCAGGAGACATCAGCGGGCAGAACCAGGGTCGCCACACGGCCATGACCGGCCCCGGTGCCTGCGGCGGCGATGGAATGGGCAGCGTCGGTTCCGATCGCCTCCGGCGCTGTGCCGATATGGAACCAGTCCGAGCTGGCCCCGGCCAGCGCCGCGATATCGGTGGTCAGCGGGCTGTCATAGGCCACATGCGCCAGGGCATGATCACCGGTAATATTGACGATGCCGCTTTCGGCGCGGCGGGCATTGTGGAGATTTGCGATCCCGTTGGCCAGGCCCGGCCCGCAATGCAAAAGCGTTGCCGCCGGGCGACCCAGAACCCGGTAATAGCCGTCGGCCATGCCGGTCACGGTATTTTCCTGCAAACCCAGCACGCAACGGATACCTGGTATCCGGTCCAGTGCCGCGACGAAATGCATCTCGCTGGTGCCCGGATTGGCGAAACAGGTGGTGATCCCGCCGGAAATCAGCGAGCGGACCAATGCTTCAGCCCCGGTTTGCGCTTTCGTCATGCCGGCGTCCTCTGTTCTTCCGATCTCCATACAAAACCATAACACAGCTGGACAGTATTCCTATGAAATCTAGGAAAGGGGCATGTGATCCTCGTTGTCTTCTGGCGGCGGGCGTCACCAACTTATGACGGCGACAAAACCGCAGACAGTTTCCTCGGCTTTGTCTACGTTACCTGCCTCAGGCAATGGCTCCGCAATTTGTCAAAATGACCTATGCGGTTGCTTCGGATGACATGCCCTTCTGAACCAAATTTCCTGCACAGTGGTGTGTCATCAGAAAATCAAATTGCCTGCCTCGATCAGCCCGCGCGTATAGGCTTGGCGCGGTGCATTCAGCACCTGGTTTTGCTGACCCTTTTCAACGATCTTGCGCTCTTTGAGAACGACCAGGTCATCGGCCATGCCGGGCAGGATGCTCAGATCATGGGTGATCAGCAGGAAGGCCACCTGTTCACGGTGCTGCAACTCTTGCAACAGGGAGAGCACTTCTTTTGGCACCGTCGCATCCAGCGCCGAGGTCGGCTCGTCCAATACGACAAGCTTTGGCGAGGAGGCGAAGGCGCGGGCAATTGCCACCCGCTGCTTTTGCCCGCCCGAAAGCCCCGCCGGATAGCGCGATGCCAGCTCAGGCGGCAGCCGGACCAGATCGAACAGCGCCCGCATCCGCGCCCCGGGGTCAGGTGCTCCGGCAAGGTACGACGCCCTTTTCAGGATGTCGCCGACCCGATGCGCGGGGTTCAGCGTCGCATCAGGGGACTGGAAGACCATGCGCACAAGGTTCCGCTGTTCGAGGCTGCGGGCTGCCCCCGCGGCGGGAAGACCGCTGCCCGCCATTTCGATCTGGCCGTCTTGCAGATCATGGATGCCGCAGATCAGCTTGCCGATCGTCGACTTCCCCGAGCCGGATTCGCCGATCAGCCCCAGACAGCGCCCTGGCGCGATGTCAAAGCTGATCTCTTGCAATACGGAATTGCTGGCGTTGCGGAAACGGTGCCCAAGGCCGCTCACGCGCAAAAGGGCGGGGGAGGAAACCGCAGCCGTCTCCCTGACTGAAACCGGAGCCAGCGCGCTGGCCAGAAGATGGCGGGTATAGTCATGCGCGGGGGTTTCGGTCAGGTGCCGGACGCTGCCGGTTTCAAGGATCTCGCCGCCGCGCATCACCGCGATCCGGTCAGCAAAGCCGCTGACGAGGTGAATATCGTGGCTGATCAGCAGATAGGCGGTACCGCGCCGCTGTTGCAGATCGGCCAGGAGCTCAAGGATCTGGTGCTGCACCGTGACATCCAGAGCGGTGGTCGGCTCGTCGAGCACGATCAGGTCAGGCTCTGGCGCCAGCGCGATGGCGATGGCCACCCGCTGTTGCATGCCCCCTGAAAGCTGATGCGGATAGAGCCCTGCCACCTGGCCGGGGTTCTGGATCTGCACCTCTCCCAGCAGTGCCAGAGTGCGTGCAGTCTGTCGACTGTCTCCGCGCTTTCGGGCTGGGTGCCGGAGAGCCAGATCCTTGATCTGCCCTTCCTGTTTCGCGACGCCGCACATCTTGAGCGCACCACATCCGGCGTGCCCGGGCAGCGGCTGCAGGATCTCTTCCGCGCGCAATCCTTTGAGGTGCCAGCTTTCATCAATTACGGTGCGCGCCATCTCCTTACGAAAACCCCTGTCACCACCCCCGATCAGCTGCAGGGCGTGAAGATCCGGGTCATCCAGAGCCCGCTGCACACGCAGCTCTGGTCAGCCTATGACGCTGTTCCGACCGGCATCCCGATCCCGGAAACCTATAACGCGCTGTCCACCGGCGTGGTCGATGCTATGGATCTGACGAAATCTGCCTATGCCGGTTTCAAGCTCTATGAGGTCGTGCCGCATCTTACCGAGACTGCCCATATCTGGGCGGCGGGGGTGATCTATTTCTCTGCCGCATTCTGGGGGGGGGCTGAGCGATGACCAGAAAACCGTCTTCACCGCCGCAGCCGTCGAGTCCGCGCGCTATTTCAACGAGCTGATCGTGGCAGATGAGGCAGCATCGGTGGAGGCAGCCCGTGCGGCCCGGGGCGAAGTTCACCAGCCCGAGGACCGTGCCGCCTGGGAGGCGGGGGCAAAAGGTGTCTGGGAAAGCCTTGCTCCCGTCGTCGGTGGCCTCGACGCCATCGAGGCCATCCGCGCCCTCTGAGCTCCGACCCACGCGTGGCTTTCCTTCTCGGCTGCTTGGGAAAGTCACATGTCAGGACCGGATCTGTGGCAGGCGGAAGCTTATCGTCGTGCCGGTTCCCACCTTACTCTCTGCCGTGACCGTGCCGGAGTGGGATGCAATGATCCGGTCGACCAGGAACAGTCCAAGGCCGGAGCCGTCGATATTTATCGCGCTGCGGCCACGATAGCCGTTTCCAAATATTCTGGAAATCTCGTCTTCGGGTATTCCGACGCCGTTGTCTTTGATACTGATGACGATTTCATCGCCCTCCAGTCCGGCCGTCAGCGCTATTTCAGAGCTGCGTTCATCAGAGGCGTATTTGGTGGAATTTTCAATCACGCTGACCAGGGCGATTTCAAACATTTCCAGATCGGCCATAATAAGGGCATCTTCTGCATCTGGCTCTATAATCAGTTCCAACTGCGCATTTGGCATCAGTTCCATTGCGCGACCAGTGCCTGCGGCGATCAGATTTCTGACGGTATGCGCTTCAAGATCTGCCCGGAAAGATGCGCCCTGGACGCGGCTTCGGACAAGGTTCACCTCAAGAATATCGACAAGCCGGGATATGGCGCGGCGCACGCGGGTTATACGTCCTTCGTTGACCTCATCCTCCGTGGGAAGCGACATACCGATTGCGTCCACCGTTGCACGGATGATTGCCAGAGGGGTGCGATACTGATGCGATACCGCCTCAAAAAAATTGATCTTCTGGCGCTGGCTTTCCAGTTCCGCCTGCAGGGCCTCCTCCGCCACCTGCTTTGCGGAGGCAAGCTCTTCTGTCCGTTCCTCAACCAGATCTGCCGCCTTCTTTTCAGCCGTTTTGGCGGTTTCCAGCTCGCGCTGTCGGATCATGCGGTTGCGGGATTCCATATCGCGCATCCGCACCGCCATTGCGCCGGTCAACAGCAGCATCTGGCCGAGAACTGCAATTCCATAGGCATGCATAACGAAATTCGGCAGCAAAGGCGCGCCTAATCTTTGCATCAGCGCCATTGAAACGCCTATCCCGGTCAGAGAATAGGCGGTGGCCCGCATCTTTCCGGCAAATCCATCTTCGTTACGATAGTAGATTGCCACGCACATATTCAGGATTGCGATTGCCAAGGCAGCGAGCGATCCGATCGGACCAAAGACGAGGTTCATACCGAGCGCAGAGAATAAACCTCCGACCAGACCAAGCATCGCCGGTATGATGTAGGAGATCCGCAGAAAGATATTCTTCCGCATAATCTCCATAATACTTATGCAGGACACCACGCTGATCGTCATCCCGATCCAGGCATTGAATCCGATGAAGAAATCATTGGCACGGCCGTTCCCCGGGAAGAGATAGACCCGGCTGATCCCGAGATTACCAAAATAGATCATCGAGACGCCGAATGTCGCCATCGCCAGCCAGAAATATTGCGGCTTGCGGTCATAATACAGGAACACGAACTGGATCATTACCATGATCGCCATGCCGCCAAACCACAGCCCGTAGATCAGGGCAGATGTGGTGACGAAAATGATATGGTTCTGCTCGGGGTAAAGTCGCAGATCGACCTGGGTCGAGGAATTGCGGTTTTCAATGCGGATCAGCACCACCGTCGCGCGATCCGGCTTCAGATCAAGGCGGACCGCATCCATCAGGCCGGAAATTCCGTCCTCCTGAAACGGCCGGTGATCGCCGCCTTTCCACAGCGCAAAATCGGTGGCGCGCAGGCCGCCGCGCTCTTCGGCAATGTAGAAATCCACCAGGTCGAGATAGTTCGGCTGCAGGCTCAGCACCGCGCGTTTGCGCTCTTTCGCAGTGATCTCCAGCCTGAGCCAGATCGCGTCGCTGGTATAGCCGAAGCTTGCGGTGGGCTTTGTCGGGACGAAGCTGTCCTGGCGCTCCAGCACGTCGGTCAGGCTCAGCTGACCGGTGCTGTCGCGCAGCATGGCGACGCGCCCCTCCAGCGAGAGCGGCGCGCCCGGAACCATGTCGGCACCGGCGGTGCCTGCAGATACAAAGATTAAAAAGATCACCAGAACGGCGCCTAACCACCTACCGGCACAGGCCCGGAATGTGTTAATAGTTCCAGACCATTCCATGTGCTTCAGTGCGGCTGCCATTCTGCGGCCAGGTGCTTTCCTTTTCCCCACGCCCCGAACCGCACGTTTCCCGCCCCGTCCCGCAGACGGGTCTGAGACATATGAATGAGGCCTGCTCCTGATGCCAAGAAACCCCGACTCTCCGCGGCAGAGGGTAGTTCTCGTAGAGGACAATGAGGATCTCCGGCGTGGCCTGGCAGAGTATCTGAGCCTCTGCAATTTCGTGGTGGATGAGGCGGCAACGGGGGCGGCCTTCTTCGCGGCCCTGCAGCAAAATCGTTATGACGTGGTCATTCTGGACGTCAACCTGCCTGATGTCAGCGGCTTTGATCTGGCGCGGTTCATGGCCGCAAAAGGTGATGCCGGCATTATCGTGCTGACTGCGCGGGGCAGCCGGCAGGACCGCGTCAGGGGCTATGAGACCGGGGCCGATCTTTATCTGACGAAGCCGGTCGACAGTGAGGAACTGGCGCTGGCGGCGTGGAATCTGGGGCTGCGGGTGCGCCGGATGCGCGGGGTGGCGAGCCAGACACAGGACAAGGCTGAGACGGTTCCCCCGCTGCCCTATACCGCCCCGGAGCCCGCCTTGCCTGCGGCGAAGACGGGCGGCTGGGTACTGGACCGGGCGCGTCAGGCGCTGCATTGCCCAAATGGCGCGACGCTGGCGGTCTCCGGCAAGGAGTCGCTCCTGCTGGAGCAGATGGCGGGCCAGGTCGGCAAGATTATCAGCCGCAACAGCCTGCAAAGCATCTATGAGGAAGATTTTGTGCCGGTCGAAAGCCGCAAACTTGATGTGGCGATCAGCCGGCTGCGGATCAAAATCAGATCGGCGGGCACGGAACTGCCGGTCCAGATCATTCGCGGCGGGGGTATTCGTCTGCTTGAACCTATCATCATCACCTGAGCCGGATTTCCGGTGTCATGCCCTCGCTTCTGGAAGGGCCTGACACCGGGATGCCTCAGACCACCAGAGACATCAGTAACCCCAGCAGGGCGGCCGTCACCAGAAGCCCGGTGCCGATCCAGACCCAGCCTCTGTTGCGCAACGGCGTCGGGGCCCAACAGAGGCCGCAATGCACGGACAAAAAGCGGACTTTATGCCCGCAATGACATGTGAAAAATCGCCTGGTCATTCTTGTATCCATGATAAGGCCGCCGCCTGAAGCGCTTCCCCTGCTTCAGGCGAGGCCCGATTTCGTCAGCGTGATACAGCCAAAGGCGAAAGGCCCGGTCGCCGACGCGAGGGCGGCGGCGGCTTTGCCATGTTGCTTACATATTGCAGATCGCTTTTCAGCGTCGCCAAAAGCAAAAACAAAGCGTCATCGCCGGGACCAGAAGCCGGGCCCGGAGTGCTGGCGTAATGCTCCAGCCAGTCCAGGATCCGCTCTGCCAACTCTGTCGATGATTCAGTTTTCATGATGGCTCTCCGCGTGCTCGGATCAGACCGTGCAGGCAGTGGCTGCATCTGTTCCTGTTTTCTGTCGGAACCCGACACCACTCACAAAAGCTGCAATGATTTATTTTATAGAGTTTCAGGGAAAACCGGGCAATTGTCATAAAGTAACGTAATGAAACACCGGGCAACAGCGCGTGTTTGAAAGTGATGCGGGCGGGTAACAGTCGGGCCGCCTCGGCGGTGCCGCCCGGAACCGGTGGCTCCGGGTGGCCGGATGCGCCGGTCAAAAGCTGGAGATCAGGTTCAGTGAGACCCGGTTCAGGCTGTCATGTTGCCGGTGCGACAGCGGTGCGGCGAAGCTGACATTCACGATGCCAAGCCCCGTCTTCCAGTAAAGCGACAGGCCGGCGGCGCTGCGCAGGTCATAGCTGTCATCCACCGGGCCACCGGCACCGACCGGCGCACCGTCAAGCTTCCAGACGCTGCCGGCATCGACAAAGGCGCCCATCATGAAGCGCTCGGAAATATCGCGGCGCAGCTCGACACTGGCGAGGACATAGCGGCTGCCGCCAAGTGCGGTGTCGGTCACATCCGCAAGGTAATCGCGCGGGCCGACGCCGCCGATACCAAAGCCGCGTGGTGCCTTGCCGCCGAGGAAGGCGCGGTCATAGATCGAGAGGCTCTGCCCGTCCCGCGCCTCGATGGCGCCCCCGCCCAGACGCAGACTCAGCGCCCAGTCGGGTGCCAGTCTGCGGGCGATCACCGCATTCATCTCCAACGAGTCAAAATGACGGTCGCCCGCGAAAGCATTGGTCCAGGTCAGGTCGAGCATCTGGCCATGACCGGGCAACTGGCGGTGGTCGATCTCACCGAAGCTCAGCGTCAGCTCGATCCCGGCAGTGTCGGAATGGCCCTGTTCGGAGAGGATCAGCGGCGAGGTGTCAATCTCGATATCGTCGATGGCATCTTCCTGCCAGAACACGCCGCCATGCACCCGGACCCGAGGCGCAACCCGCGCCGAAACCGCCAGCCCAAGGCGTGAGCGCGCGGTGGCATAGCCATCATCATCCCAGTTGCTGCGGCTGTGCAGCCCCGACAGGATCAGCCGCGTGTCAGTGCCCAGCCTTGTGTCGCCCATCTCATGCACATAGCGCAGCCGCAGCCGGCCATCCTGCCCCTTTTCGCCCTCGCGATATTCGAGGCCCAGATCGATGCCGCTCTGAAGGATATTCTCCCCCTCCAGCCCGATGCCGACAATCGCGCCCCTGGTCGAGGACCAGGCCGCACCGGCGGACACTTCTGCCCCGCCGCCGGTCTGTTGCGCCGCAACCGGCACGGCCAGCGCAAGAAGGGCCGCGAGAGATGAAAGGATGTGGCGGCTCATAGCTTCGCTCCTTCACCGCCGGGCGGCGGAGTGATGATCTGACAGTCCAGCCCCGGCAGCAGATCCGGGGCCGTCAGCGTGAAAAAGACCGAGATGGTGCCCGAGGAAATATCGGCCATCGGCGCGGCATAATCGAAATCGAGCGGGCGTTCGGTGCCGCCGATTCTGGCGCGGAAGCTGGTCATGGCAAGAAAAGCCGGCACCTCGGACGATGGCACCCAGGCTTCGACCCGGAGCGGATCGGTGACTGTGATCACCGCAATCGGCTGCTGGCTGTCGGGCGCCTCCCCGGCATCGATCAGCATCTCGCCCACAGTGCCGGCAACCGGGCTGCGGATCACGGCTTTCTCGACGCCAACCCGCACCCGCGCGGCCTCCAGCCCGGCAAAGCGCAGCTCCGCCTCGGCGCGCAGCAACTCGCCTTTCGCCAGATCGAGATCGAGGCGTGCGGTTTCCACTTCCGCCTCCGAGACCGCCCGGCTGCGCAGCGCCTTTTCCAGCCGCGCAAGGCGTGAGGTCAGCGCCGCGATCCGCGCCGTTGCACTGTCGCGCGCCGCAGTATCGCTGGCCCGCGCCTCGGCCAGTGCAAGTTCCGCCTCGGCCAGCTGGGAGTCGAAGCGCGCAAGCACCTCGCCCTCGGCCACTTTCTGGCCGGGCCGCACCGTCACGCTGGCGATCACGCCCGAGACCGGCGCTGCCACTCTGACCTCGCGCAAGGCGCGCACCGCACAGGAGACCGGCATCGGCGCAAAGCCGGGTGCCATGTCCTGCGCGGAACTCTGCGCCGGGGCCTGACCCGGCAGCAGCGCGCAGATGAGGGTGAGGGGCAGCAGAGGTTTAGCGCAGAACATTCTTATTCATCGCTCCGGTCAGGTGCTGCAGCTTGACCCAGGCGCGCAGATATTCGATGCGCTGCACTTCCAGCTCCATCTTCATCTCGCTGGACTGCCGTTCGCGCGCGGCGAGGATCAGCTCATTCGACTCGCCGGTCGCCACGCGGTCACGCTCGGTCTTCGCATTGGCATTGGCGTTGGAGGCCGCCTGCGACAGCCGCCCGATGGAGGCCGACAGCTGTTTCATCCGCTCCAGCACCATAACCGTCTCGGTATCGACCTGGCGGCGCGAGGCGTGGAAATCGACGATTGCGGCGCGCAGATCGACATTGGCATCCAGGGTGCGCAGCCCATCCCCGCGCGCGTTGAAGATCGGCAGCGTGACGCGGACGCCGGTGGTGGTTTCCTCGGTTTCCGAACCACCGCCAAAGCGGCTGCCCTCACGCGTCTCGGTCTCCATCGTCATGAACAGATCGACCACCGGGCCGAAATCGGCGGCAATCGCCTGTTTGCGCGCCAGATCCGCCTGGACCACGCCAATCGCGATGCTCAGAAGCTCCGGGTTGTTCTTGCGCGCAGCTTCTTTTGCGGCCTCGGCAGTGACATTGCGCTCGCTGCCCATGATCGAGCCGGGCACATCGACTTTCTGCACATCCGAAATCGCAGTGCCGGTCAGCCAGGACAGGCGGCTCAGCGCCTCGGCATAGCGGGTGGTCTCGATGGCGAGATCGCTTTCGGCGCGGGCCTGTTCGGTCAGGATCGCCCGGCGTGAGGTGTCATTCGCCAGACCCGCATCGGTCAGCACGCTTTCGGCGCTGGACTGCCGCCGCAGGCTTTCGGCGCGCGCCTTCAGCTCGGTGATCTTGGCCTTGCTCTGGCTCGCGACCAGATAGGCGTCGAAGGTCTCGAACAGCACCTTTTGCGCGGTGGCGATATAGCGGACCTCGGCGGCGGTGCGGGCGGTGGAGCCCAGTTTGATGCCATAGATCCGGCTCATATCGATCAGCGGCTGGCGCATTTCGACATACATCGTGGTCACCGGGTAATTCGCGGTGCCAAGCTCAAACACCTGGTTATCCGAAGACACCACCGTCGTATCGACGGTCGAGGAAGTGTAGTTCAGGCTCAGCTGCGGCAGATAGCCGAAGATCGCCCGCATCCGCTGCGCATCGGCACGGTTGATGTCCTGGGCGGCACGACCAAGGTCAGAGTTATGCTCCAGCGCCGCCTCAAGCAGCGTGTTCAGCGGCACGGCGCCCGCGTTCATGGTGGCATCGCCGCCAAGCGCCTCATTCAGCCCGGCGATGGAATTGGCGCGGGCCATAGCCTTGTCAAAGGCGCCCTCGGCCTTTTCGCGCTTTTTGCCATCGACGCCATTGGTGACCAACCCGTCCAGCCGCTCCGGCGTGGCCTTGTTCGACATGCCATCGCAGGCCGCAAGCCCGAAGCCTGCCAACAGTGCCAGCAGCGAAATCGCTCCCTTGTTCATGATCTTACCCTCTGATCCTTTCGGGGGTTTACGGCCCGCCATTGTTCTCAAGCCGTTGTTGCCGCTCGGCAATTTCGGCATTCCTGAATTGTGTGATCTTGTCCGCGACCCAAAGCGCGCCGTGGCGCCAGACCGGGATCGGCTCAAACGAGAGCCGCAGCTGCGCCGCACCCGCCTGAAGGCCAGACGCCATGAACGGCGCGGTCAGGCGAAGGGTGAAGCTGCGGCCATCCTGCTGGCCGGGCTGCCCCTCCTGGCGCGGTTCCTCGGCCAGATGCAGCATGGCGGGGTCCAGCGGCAGATAGCGGCCATCCAGCCGCAGCGTCGCGCGGCTCAGGCCCCGCTCAAAATGCTGGACCAGCCGCTCCGGCACCGCGCCGACCATCACGACCTCCGCCGTATCGGGCAAAAGCCGCCCGATCACGGTGCCTGCGGGCAGGAACTCCCCCGGACGCAAGCGGCGGGTCAGGGTGAAGCGACCGGCCTCGGTCGCGGTGAGGGTCAGCGCTGCGCGGTCGGCCTCAACCAGGCGATATTGCGCCTCGGCGGCAATCACCTGATCCTCGCCCCGCCGCAATCCCGCAGCTCCGCTGGCAGTGCCGATCTGGCGGGCAAGCCCGGCCTCAGCCACCCCAAGTGCGGCGAGCGAAACCCGCGCCTCACTCGCCGGGTTTGAAAGCGTCAGCAGCACAGCGCCTGCCGCGACATGGCCATCCTCGGCCACGGTTTCACTGACGAATCCGGGCTGTTTCACGGTGACCGCATAGCGGCCAAGCGCATCCGGCGCGACCTCGATCACCGCCACCGGGGCCACCGGGATGAACAGCGCGCCGGTCAGCAAAAGCCCCGCACCTGCCGCCAGCATCCGGCGCCTCCGCCCGCCCGCCTGCGGCGCGACATTGGCGGGCGGCGGCGTGTTCAGCCGGTTCAGCGTCGGCGCCGCCAGCATCAGCCAGCCGCCCCAGGCGCCGACCAGCAGGCCAAGCCCCAGATAACGCGGCAGCAAATTCCAGACGAGTGTCAGCAGGATCACCCAGCGATAGATCATCGAGGCAAGGCCATACCCCGCCAGCGCCAGCTCATGGCGCATGGGAAAGCGTTGCGGCGTCGCTGCCAGCCCCAGACCCGACCGCCAGAGTCGCCGCAGCGCCGTGGTGGCATCGGTGCCAAGGTTCCGGTGGTTCAGGAGGTCCGCCAGAATGAAATAACCATCCATCCGCATCAGCGGATTGGCGTTGAACAGAAGCGAGCTGAACACCGAGAAGACGAAGGCACGGCCCAGCACCTGGCGCAGCTCATCGCTCCAGACCAGGTGCCAGGCGATGAACAGCAAGAGGCCCACGCAAAGATCCGTGAGGATCCCCGCGCCCGAGATCAGGATGCGCTGGCGGCGGCTGGCGGTCAGGTCGGCTTCAGAGCAGTCGACATAGGGGATCGGGTAAAGCCCGATCACATTCACCCCGGCCTTGCGCAGCCGCACGCCGCAGGCAGTAGCGGCAAGGATATGGCCGAATTCATGGATCAGCTTCAGGAAGGGCGCGATAAGGCCGAAGGTCAGCAGCGCCTCGATCGAAAACACCTCGCGGAACTCGACCATGATCTTCCAGTCGTTCCGGCTGCCCAGCATCAGAACGATCAGCGCCAGCACCGCCAGCATCACGATGCCCGGCAGGCCAAAGGCCAGCCGCGACAGGCGGGCAAGGCGTGGTTGCAGCGGTGCGGCCTCGAATAAAGGCAGCTGCATCTGCATCGGGTTGAACGGCTTGCGCTGGAACCGCGCGCCCTCGCGCATCTGGCGCAGCCAGGACAAGGCGGTGAAGCCGTGCTTCGCCTCCTCCTGCCCCAGCCCTTCGCGCGCGGCGCTGTCGCCAAGTGCTGCGGTGGCAAAACGGCGATAGCCTGCGGCTGCCGCCCGGCTCAGGCGCAGGATCTGACCGCTGACACGGTCCACCAACAGATAGCTGAACCCCCGCCCCTCGGCCGAGAGATGCAGCTCCACCTGCTTCACAAGCGCAGGCCGAGGTAGGTCCATAGCGTGGTCCTTGCATATTCGGTCAGGTAATGGGTCAGGCCCAGGATGCGGGGGGTGGTCTCTCCTTCAAGGCGGGCATAGCCGGTCAGCCCGGCAAGCAGGCGGTCATCACCCGGGTCGATGCGGGCGATCAGTTCCAGATGATCGGTGCCGGTCTGGCTGTTCCTGACCAGCGCGGGGGGCGAGATCAACGTCACGCGGTATTCCGCATCGCTGAGGCCGCGGAACATGGCGCTGCCCTGCATGCCGGTTGTCAGTCGGCGCGCATCGCCGGTTGAGGGCGTCAGCACCATCACGAAATCGGACCCTGTCTGGATCTGCGCCACCTCACGCCCGGTGGTGAAACTGCCGCCGGTCGCATGGGGCGGCAAAGCCGAGATCACCCGCCCCGCCGCCGGCGCCAGGATCACCAGCTGATCAATCCGCCGCTGCACCTCGGCCAGCCGCGCCTCGGCGATCTGGCGGCGGCTTTCATGCAGCCGCACCGCGCCGTAATCATTCTTCGCCATCGCGGCCTGGGCGTTCAGCTCCTCGACCGAGATGTTCAGCCGCTCCTGCGCCGCCTGTTCCGAGAGGGTGGTGGAGCGGAAGCGGGCCATCGGCTGGCCTTCGCCCACCTGATCGCCGACGCGGACCAGCATCTCCTCCAGCACGGCATCACTCGACAGCGCGGCGATCACCGAATGCTCGGGCGTCGCGACCCCGGTCAGGGTGATCCTCTCCGGCACTGGCCAGGCAAGGAACAGCGCCAGCATCGCCGCCGCCGCCCAGCCGAGCGGCTTCATCCAGCGCCAGCGCGCGGATTTTGCCTGCAGCCGCAGCGGGTGGATCAGCTGCATCAGCGCCGGGATCGCGGGCGCCATGCCCTGATCGGCGCTTTCCGTATCAAACAGCACCGCGCCAAAGCCGCCCGGCTGCGTGGGCGGCAACAGGGTGAGGCTTTTGCGGCCCAGCCGTTCCAGGATCAGCCCGGCCTCAAGCGCCCCCTGCGCATCCGTCCCCAGATCGAAGCGCAGGGGGCTGTTGCCCGCGACGCCGATGGCGCGGGGCAAAAGGTTTCGGATCAGATCCGAGGCCGCCGCAATACCGCTGTCCGAGGCCCAGAGCTTCGCGACCCGCTCGCCTTTCAGGGTAAAGATCGCAAGACCAGAGCCTTCGCCCGCCTCGACCAGCCGCTCGCCAAGGAACTGCACCACACTCTCGGCGCGCCGCACCGGGGCCTTCAGCGCCAGCGCGAGCGCCGTCAGTTCCGGCCCCTTTTGCGCGACGGGGCGCGCCTGGCTGGCGCCATACCCCGCCAGCCCGCCCGAAATCGCCTGGGCGCGCGCCAGCATCGGCCCGATCCCAGCCAGCGCCGGCACGCTGTCCAGCACCCAAACGCACCAATGCGCCCCCGGCAGCGGCACCGAGATCACCATGCCGCGCCCGTGTTTGCGCGCCGCAGGGCGCTCCTGAAGCAGATCATCCATAAGCGCGCGCTCCTCCGGCGAGGGGGGCTCGCCGAAGATGCGCAGGACATGGCGTCCCGCACCGGTCACAAAGACTGATGTGGCCTGATCAAGCAAAACTGCGGTCTTTCAGGAAGTTATGGTCAGATGTCGATTTTGCCGAACTGATCTTCATAGGCCTTGATCGAGCCGGTCAGGATCGCGGCGAAGCGCTTGGCCGCATAGGGGTTCAGCACGACGCGGGTCGAGAGGTTCACGTCGATTTCCTTGTTGTCGCCGGCGTTGCCGCGCCAGTTCTGATGCGTGCCGAGCAGCAGATAGAACTCTTCGCGATTGGCAGTGGCGGTGCCGATATTGGCGTAGACGCTTTCCATTTTGTCGTCATGCCAATGGATGGTCATGCCATTCATCGAGGTGGTGTGTTTGCCTTTGGTGGCCGGGGTATCGGTCATTTTTCTTTCCTTTTTTGTCTTATTCAGCGGCCAGCGGGCGATCACCCGTCACGGCCTCGGCATTGGTGGCGCGCATTTGCAGCACCTGGGCAAGACGCCCGATCAGGATCTCCAGCATCACCGGATCGGTATCGCCCGACAGCAGCCCCGCCTCGATCAGCGTGGCGAGCATACTTTCGGCCAGGAGGTCGGACCCCGCCCCCATCGCAATCAGCTGCGCCAGCGCGCGCAACACGTCGGGATCGTCCAGCATGTCGATGCTGCGCCGCCAGAGATCGGGGTCCAGCGCATGGCGCGACAGACCCGGGAAGGGCACAACCTTGCCGAGCGGGCTTTCCAGCACCGCCTCCAGCGGGTTGCCGATCGCCGCATTCTGCTGCGCGTTCGACACCACATCCACCGCGCCACGCCCCGCGAAGTTCGAGGTGTAGAGGTAGCGCTGATCCTTCTCGGCCCGGTCGGCAAAGCCCGAAGGCAGCCAGGCGCGGAAGAGGCCCGCATAGCCATCCGAGAAGATCGCATCCTCGGCGGTGTTGCCGTAGAACATATCCGGGCCAAGGCCACCGATCATCACATCATGACCGCCCTCGCCGTAGATATGGTCGTAACCGCCGGTCTCGAAGGCGAAATTGGTGTCGATGGTCAGCCATTCCATCAGCCCGCCTGCGGCGGCATCCTCCCAGCGGCGGGTGATGATCGCAGTATCGCCGATCAGCAGATCCTGGCCATCGCCGCCGTAAAGCGTATCGGCCCCGAAGCCCGCGACGACAATGTCATTGCCGGTGCCGCCATAGATCAGATCATCGCCGCCCACGTCGATCCGGGTCGATTCCAGCCGGATCAACCGGTCCGCCGCCGACTGGCCCGGCAGGCGCAGATCGGGATGCGAGAACAGGAAGGTGGCGATATCGCCGAGGATCACATCATCGCCGCCGCCCGCCTCGATCGTGTCATTCCCGGCCTGGCCCAGCAGGATGTCATCGCCCTTGTCGGAGGCATCGGTATGGATGAAATCGTTGCCGCCCCGGGTGACATCGGTCATCTCAAGGGTGACGATATCGGTCGCATTGGTGAAGGTGACCTCGCCGCTGTCGCCGAAGATCACATCCTCGCCTGTACCGCCGTACAGGCTATCATCGCCCTGGCCGCCGATCAGGATGTCATTACCCGCGCCGCCATAGATCAGATCGCGGCCTTCCTCTTCACCGACCAGCGAGGTGATGCGGCCAGCGTTGCCGTTCAGCGGCGCCGCATAGCGCCCGTTATCGCCGAGGATCACATCATCGCCCGCCCCGCCGTAAAGCGTGTCGTTGCCGAAGCCGCCCATGATCACATCCGCGCCCGAGCCGGTGGTGATGACGTCATTGCCACCACGATTGGCATAGGTGGTCTCCATCACGTCGCCCCCGAAATCGGAAAGCCCGATCCAGGACAGGGTGCCGGCATCACCGATCACCCGGTTGCCGCCATTGCCCAGAGTGGCGCGGTCATCGCCGCCGCCCAGCACCGCCCGGTTGCGGCCATTGCCGCCGAACAGCGTGTCGGCACCATCGGTTGCGGTCCAGATCCCCTCGGCCGAGGTCGCGTCGATGCGGCCCAGATCGCCAATGATCACATTATGGCCGTGGCCCACGGTGATACGGTCATCGCCCAGACCCGCGATCACCCGGCTGTTGCCATTGCCGGTGACGATCACATCATTGCCGGTCGAGGTGCCGGTATCGACCAGCGTGGCCGTAACCGTGCCATCCTTGTCGCGCAGCAGATACATCACCCCGTCATCGGCCAGGATCGCATCATTGCCATCGCCCGAATAGATCGTGTCATCGCCGATCCCGGCGAGGATATAGTCATTGCCCGCGCCGGTCGTGATCAGATCGGCCCCGCCCATCGCATCGGTGCGGGTCTCGACCGAGGATACCGCCTCATTCAGACGGGTGCCGCGCACCACGCCGAAATCGCCGAGGATGATATTGTCGCCCAGCGTGTCGGTGATGATGTCACCAC
This sequence comes from Rhodobacter sp. 24-YEA-8, assembly GCF_900105075.1. NCBI lineage: Bacteria > Pseudomonadati > Pseudomonadota > Alphaproteobacteria > Rhodobacterales > Rhodobacter > Rhodobacter sp. 24-YEA-8. Next base: position 72,945 of record NZ_FNSK01000005.1, on the reverse strand, counting down.
GCCCGCCGCCGATCAGGATGTCATTGCCCTCATTGCCGTTCAGATGGTCCACCCCGGCATTGACCGAGCTGTCGAACTGCGTCTCGATATCCTCGGCCACGAGGTTCGCCGACAGCCGGATCTTCGCGAAATCGCCGATCAGCACATCGGCGCCGCGCCCGCCCGAAAGCGTGTCGTCACCGCCCCCGCCCAGCAGGATGTCATCGCCATCGCCGCCATAGATCGCGTCATTGCCATCGGCCAGATCCTGGGTCGAGAGGTAGACGCTTTGGCCAAAGCCGGTGTTCTTGTTGTAGCTTTCGACAGAGATCGACGCGCCGGTTTTGGCCGAGGTGATCTCGAACCGCCCGCCGGTGATCAGATCGGTGCCGCGCCCGCCATAGAGCACATCATTGCCGCCGCCGCCTTCGATGACGTCATTGCCAAGCTGGCCATAGATCGTGTCGCTGCCGACGCCGCCAATGATGATATCGGCGCCGTCGCGGCTGGCGAGCTGGTTGATCTTGGCCGCCTGGGCGTTGTTGGTGGTGTCCAGCAGCCCGCTCTCGCCCGCCGCCTTGCCCCAGCCCCAGATCTCGGAGGCCGCCGCATCGGTGCGGATTATATCCGCGCCCGCACCGCCCTCGACATAGGCATATGCGCCAGCGACGGTCACGTCATCATCGCCCGCACCCGAATAGACCTTGACGACACCGCTGCTGCCCGCGCCTGCCCTGATCTTGTCGGCCCCCGCGCCGGTCATGATCAGCGCATTGCCGGCGCCGGTGGTGACGGTATCGGCAGCCGTGCTGGCCCTGGTCTGGGTGTAACGGGTGTAGTCATCGAGGAAGGCCGCAAGCGTCACCTTCTTCGCCACCCCGTCCACATCGGTGATCGCGTAATTCGCCTCGGCCCGGGCTGAAGTGTCGACCTGGCCATCCGCCGTGATGCCAAGGATCGCGGTCATCTCGGCCACCGACAGATCGGTGCTGGCAAAGCGCGCGAGGAAAATGTCGCGCATGCCGTAATCGCCATCACCGAAGAAGACGACATTGCCGCCGGGAATGTCGATCACATCATTGCCCGAGCCGCCAAAGATCACATAGGTGCCCGTCGCGCCCGGATTGGCGGTGACCTTGTTCTGACCATCGCCGAGGAAGACCACGATCAGCCCCTCATCAGGCAGCATCACCGTGTCATTGCCGCCATCGGCATAGATCACGATCGGAATATCGGTCTCCAGCTGCGACAGGTTGATGGTGTTGTTGCCCTCGCCCGCCGGGATGATGATGCCCCCGACATTCTGGTTCATCGACCCGCCGAGGCTGCCCTGCTCATTCGACAGGCCGATCTGGATCGGCGAATGCGGCCCGGTCAGGGTGATGACGTCATTGCCATCCTTGTCCATGGTCGACATCGAATTGCCGATGTTCGAGCCGACGGCCAGCACAGCGGTGCCGCCATCCGCCACGGTGGGCGTCAGGCGCGGCGGCAACTGGAAGCCCCCGAACGGAATGGTCACATCGAAATCAACCACATCGATATCGAAGGTCAGATTGATGAAGCCGAGTTTGATCCCGGCCCAGACCGAGAGGTAGAAATTGACGTTGAAGCCACCCTCAAACAGATAGCCAAGGAACTTCGACGGGTTCTCGATCCCGGCATCGATGATCGCCAGCAGTTCCGGGAAGCGCAGCTTGCCATCGTCATTCGGGTCGTTGAAGCCCAGCCAGACGCTGGCGCCGCCGCCAACCTTGATCCCCGCAATCCCAAGGTTCAGCGAAGCCGCGACCTGGAAGCCCACATCGATGAAGGGTTTGGTGTCGAGGAAGACGCCATCCAGCAGCCGGACCGGATCGAGCGTATTGACGAAATTGACGATGCCCGAGAGGTCATAGCCCGCCGAAAGACCGGCATAGGCATGCGCACCGATCTCGAATTTCAGCGCGCCCGAGATAATCGATTTCACCCAGCCCGGCGCGCCGATCTCACCCAGGATCAGCTGCACGAAATCGGTCTTCGGCAGATTCAGGTTGAAGAGCGTGAAGTGGACCTTCACCAGATCGACCTGATCGTATTTGCCCAGGAGGATGTTGATCGCGGAATAGGGGTCGCTCAGCAGCGGCAGTTCCAGCGCGAAACCGCTGGAAAGGCTGCCGAAAACGCCAAGCGCATTGCCGCTTGTGCTGCCCGCCAGAACCGCGGTCGAGGAGGACGAAGCATCCATCACCATCGACGAGCTGTCGATCTTGCCCGTCGCGTCATCACCCACGAAGCTGCCGGTGAAATCGAAGGTGCCGAAGACGAATTCACCACCGGAGGCATGCAGCGCCTCCACGAAATTCGCGATGTCCGAGATGGTCTTCAGAACCGAGTTCACCACGCCGAAGATCGGGAAATATTGCGACAGCGCGTCGACGACGAAACTGAACGGCACCTCCTGCATCCAGCTGAAGGCAGCGGCAAGCGGCTCGATAAAGGCCATCAGCGGGTCGAGGATCGGGCGGATCACCGCATCGTAAAGCACGCTCGCGTCGATGCGGACATTCTCGAAGGCCACCGTCTCGAAGGTGAAGCCAGCGCCACTGGTGGAATCATAGCCGCCCAGCACGATCAGCTCGGTCTTGACCGAGGGGATCACCTGATAGCCGCCGATCAGCAGCGGCTGGTTGCCGGATTTGGTAGGGTCGATGATGTTCGCGGTCAGGCCCAGCTGGATATCGACCGAGGCGTTAAAGACGAAATTCACCAGATTGGTGGTGGAAAGCCGGGTCAGATAGACCAGCTTTTCATAGCTGAGTTCCGCCCCGGTGCCGGTCAGCGGGGTAATGCCGCTCAGATCAATCGCAATCTCGCCCGCGCCTTCGGTGGCGTCACGGTCGATGATCGTCAGGCCCTGATCGCCGTAAAGATCGACGCCGAGCGTACCGGTGACAATCGCGGTGCCCTCGCCCGTGCCCTCACCGATATAGCTGCCATCCACCTTGGTGATCGCATCGACATCAAGGCCGAGGATGCCCATCAGCTTGGCCGAGCCCTGGAAGGTGCCGGCATCCGCCGTCACGCCGATGCGGATCTCCTGTTGATCGGTGTCGTTCAGCAGGAAGAAGCCGGTCTTGTTCAGACCGAAGCCAAGGTTCACGCTGTAATCCAGCGTGATGCGGATGCCCGAGCCTTCCTTCACCGCCAGATCAAAGCCCGGCAGGCCAAGATCAAAGGCGATGTCGAGGAATTCGTCGAAGATCACAGCCGAGAAGTTGATCGCGCCGTAAAGGTAGCTGTCGGTCATGCCGCCTTCGGTGTCGAGGGCGGCCTGGATGAACTGGATCTTCTCGCCATTCGGGTTGAAGACCGCGTTCAGCTGATCGTTGAACCAGCCGGTCAGCAGGTCGATGGTGGTCGGCAGGCTGCCATCTTCCATCGGCGTATGGGCGATCTCGCGCGCCTCGGCCAGGATGCCATAGCGGAAATCGCTGAAGAAGGTGACGGCCGAGCCGATGGCATTGCCGACCACCGGCAGATCAATTCCCTTCAGATAATCATCGAACAGTTGCTGCATGCGGTCGAGGATCATATCCAGCCCGTCCAGCACCGCCGCCGGGTCGTTCAGGAAGGCCAGGATGTTGAAATCCGACAGGAAGCTGGTGATGTCATCGATGGAGGGCAGGCGCAGATCGAATTCGCCCTCCAGATCATCGCCGTTCCACAGATTGATCAGATCGCCGGAGAAGGCATCCAGCACCTGCCCCGACAGCGAGACCGGGCCATTGGTCGTCACCAGATCGGCGCGGTAGGTCAGGCCATGCTCATTCTTGTTGAGGAAACCGAGGCTGTCCTCGAATGCCAGATCGACCACGATCCCGATGGCCACGTCGATGTTGAACAGATCAAGCAGCGAGCGCCCGCCATCCATCACCAGCGCGGCCAGATCGCCGAGGTTGTATTGCCCAACGTGATCGTCGCCATCGATATCGTTGAAGCCAAGCGACAGATGCGCCGGGTCGCTGCTGCCCGCGCCCGCCGTCAGCAGCGCGGTCCCGTTGACGACGCCGATGGAGATCGGGCCGAAGCCGAGTTTCAGGTTCAGCCCATCCTCGGCACCAGCGGTGAATTCCAGCTTCAGCCCCGAGGCCTCGGTATCGAGATAGACGCGCGGCGCGCCGATTTCCTGCGATTGCAGCAGGGTTTTCGAAGTGACATCGCCCGAGATCACCTTGCCGATGCTGTCAAAGCCCAAAAGGCGGGCGGCGTTGGACCCGCCCAGCTCGAAAATCTCGAAGGTGACGGCATGGCCGCCATCGGTGCCAGACACGCCGAAGGTGATCGGACCGGCGCCGATGCTGTCGGCGAAATTGGTGCCGGTCAGGCGGATTTCGCCATCGACCAGCTCGGCCCGGACCAGCTGGCTGACCGCAATGGCCCAGCCCGAAACCGCGCGGCCCGAGACCTCGCTGCGCGCCACATCGGCGGCGGCAAGGGCAGCGTTCAGGGCCGCGACGAATTCCTCCGCCGTGCGGCCTTCTTCGGCGGCGATGGTGATATCCACGCCCGCGCCAAGTTTGCCGGCATCGGCGCCAAAGGCGATGTGGAAGCTGTAGCCGGCGGCGTAATCCTCAAACCCTTCGGCCAACGCCAGAACGGTCGCGCCGTCGACCACTTCCGCGACAGCCGTCTCGGCCCCGAACAGCGCCTCGACATCATCGGCGAGGATGATGCCGGAATTGGCATCGGCCAGCGTGATCTGCCCGGTTTCAGCGTCAAAGGTGAAGCTGACATTGGCGCCTATCGCGCCCTGCAGCTGCGTGTTGATCTTCGCGACCAGCTCTTCCAGCGTGGCGGCACCGGAAATGTCGATATTGACGGTTTTTGCCGCGCCCGTGGTCACATCCTTCCAGCGGATGCGCAGATCATTCGCCCCTTCGGCGGATTCAACCAGCGCGCCGACCGTCGCCAGATCGGTCAGCAGCGTCTCGCCGGTCGCGGTGGGCGCATCATCCAGCAGCACCTTCAACAGGTCGATCCCGAAGGCGAAATTCATTGTCAGATCGGGGTCGAAAACCAGCCGCCCATCGCCCTTCACATCGGCCAGATTGGTCAGGATCTTCGCGGCATCAGCGCCGACGATCGAGGCCAGCTGATCGCCGATCAGCGATTGCAGATCGAAGTTGAACGGCAGCGACTGCGCATAATCCTGCAGGAACGAGAAGCTGAGCCCGAAGCGCAGCGTTTTCGCATCCGCATCCCAGACGAGGCTGACGGTGTCCTGGCCGAAGACGCCTTCCAGCATGGTCTCCAGCTTGGCCAGACCCGATTGCGGGTTGTCGCGCAACTTCTGCATCTCGGCAGCGAGGTCTTTGGCGAAATCCACCGCATCCAGCACCGAGAAATTCAGCAGCGGGATATTCTGGTTCAGGAAGGGCAGCTTCTCCTTCAGCGTCTCGCCCGCAAGACTGACGAGGTTCAGGATGGTGCTGAAACTGTCGAGAATGTCGCCATCGCCCAGCGTCGCCAGCGAATTGATCGCCTCGGTCCCGTCGCCGAGCAGGCGGTAGTTCAGGCTGTCAAGCGGGCTGGCGAGATCGTCGATGGTCAGCGCGATGCCGTCGATCAGGCCCTCATTCAGCCCCTCGATCCCGATCACATTCAGCTTCACATCGCCAAGCTGCAGGTAGAATTGCGACAGGATCTCGCCTTCCGACAGCGTGTAGCCATCGGCATCGACATGGCGCAGATCGGCGCGGTCGGTGGTGGCCGCGCCATCCGCGTCCAGCGCGGCGCCCTTGCCATCGGTGACGATACCGCCCTGCAGATCGGCGCGGCCAATCAGCGTGTTCAGCCCGCGCGTGACGTTCAGATTGCCGTCGGCATCCTCATAAAGGAAAGCGTCGAGGATGTTCTGCAGCGTCACCCGGCTGGAGAAACCGCCATCCCCCTGCCCCAGGATGCTGAAATCGAACTGGGTATCGATTTCCAGGAAGTTCAGCGCCGAGTTTTGCGACCCGAAGGTCAGCGACATCAGGCCAAGATCGGCACTGCCGGTGATATTGCTGGCGCTGCCGGTGATCTGCGCCTGCAAGGCCAGATCGGCAAAGAAGATATTGTCGAGGAGCGCCGAACCGATGGAGCTCTCGCCCCCCTCTGCCTTGTCCAGCGCATGGCGCGCTTCGATGGCATTCGACCCTTCGCCCGCAGCGGCCACCATCGCCGAGGCGAAGCCGATCAGGTCAATCCCCACCGCCGCGTCGAAACTGGCCGACAGCGCCGCCTGCACGCGTGCGGCAAGCGACAAGTTCGACAGCCCGTCGAGGCCGAGATTTGCCAGCGAGAAATTGCCCTCGATTTCGGCATTCACCGTCACCTCGGGGAAGGTGAACATCAGCGCGCCGTCAGCGGTCAGCCGCAGCTCGGCACCGGCCAGTGTCTCGGTCTGCGCCAGTTGCAGATTGACCCATTCCATCAGCGAGGCGAGGTCAAAGGCCCGCGTCATCTGTTCGGGATCAGCGCCGAAGGTGATCGAGGTGCCCGAAGGCCCCACGGCGGCGAAGCTGAAGCCGCCATCCTCCAGCGTGACCTCCAACGGCAGCGCGTTCAGCGCCAGTGCGGCCTCAAACGCCGCCAGCATGCCGGTCAGGTTCGGCGTACCAGCCGCATCATACCAGCCATCCGCCGGTTTCAGCACCTGGACCGGGATCGTTTTGCCATCGACCACGGCGGTGAAGATCAGCTTTTCCACCCCGATCATGGTTTCGGCAAAATCCGCGCCAGGAGTGAAGGTCAGGCCCTGGGCATCCACCAGGCGCAGACCGAGGATTTCCTTCTCGCCATCGGCATAGACCCCGGCTGCGCCGGCCAGCTGATCTTCGGCAAAACCGAGATCGGTGAAATCGAACTCCGTCGCCTGACCATTGCTGCGCCGCGCGCCCAGGAGCGCCAGCGCATTGGCGGCGGGCTGGCCATTCGCGGTGGCAATGCGCAGGTCCTGGCCGCTGGCGGTGACGGCAAAGCCATAGGCGGCCAGCGCGGTGTTCATCAGCGAGGCCAGAGCTGCGGTCTTCGCCGCAGCCGTCGCCGTGGGATCGGCGAGGACAGCATTGCCGGTCAGGCTGACCGTCACCGTCTCGCGCCCGGTCTCGGTCACGACAACAAAGGTGATCTGATCGAGACCGCTCAGCACCGTGGGGTCGAAACCGGCGGTCAGTTCGGTCACAGCCGTTGCAATCAACGCAACCGAGCTGGCCTGCGGATCAAAGCCCAGCCCCGCCGGGTCAATATGGAACAAATCGCTGATAGAGGTGAAGGCGTTGGCGATCTCGGCCAGCACCGAGGACAGCTCGATGCTGGTGAAGGGGATTTCGACATTCAGGAGCGAGTTCTGCAATAGGCCGGCAATCACATCGCCGATGTCCGACAGGAAGGAGGAAATCTGCTCCATCCCCATCGCGGCCAGACCCTCGATCGCGCCTTCCAGCGTCTCGCGCAGGCCCTCATCCGCGACCGATGCGGAAAGGTCGACGTCAAAGCCGATCCGCGCATCTGACAGGAAGCGCGACAGCCGGTCGGCGAGGCCGGCATCCGCCATCCCGCTGCCCAAGAGCGCGGAAGACAGCGTCATATTGATCGCGAAGGGCATCCCCTCGCCATCCGGGCCTTCAACGAGGCCAAAGAGATCAAGGCCACCTTTCAGCTGCAAAGCCGCCAGGGCATAGACCGCACCCTCGGTCACTTCGGCATAATCCGCAGCACCGATTTCGCGGATCTCAGTCGTGATGCCGAGGCCGGTATCGGTATCAAGCCGCTCAACCGTGATCCCGGCGGCGCCGATGGTCAGGCCCCAGCCCAGATCGGCATCAGCGTCATAGCTGACCGCAACGCGGAACTCCGCCAGGGCAATCGCGTCGATGCCAAGCGACAGCAGGCCAAGGCTGACCGTCTCATTCCAGCCAGTGACATCCAGCAGCCCGCCGAACTGCGCCAGTGGGTCAAAGTCGAGATTGTCGACATGCAGGCGGATCTGGGTGCCGCCCTCGACCGCCGCAATCTCGCCGCCCAGCTGGAAGCGGAACTGCGTTGCGTCGCTTTCAATCGCCAGATCGAAGGGCAGTGCGGCAGAACCGAACGCCCATTCGGCAAGCGCGTCAAAGTTGAAATCAAACTGCGGCAGGTTGATCGCCACATCGACGCGGGTCGGATCCAGCACATTCTGGGTGAAACTGACGAGGGTCTGGCCGCCGATCATGATATCGTTCAGCTCGATGCTGAAAAGCCCGTTCAGCGCGGCAGCGTAATAGTCATCGGTGACCGAGGTGATGGTGGCATGCAGCCCTTCAGCAGTGAACCCCGCACCCGGATTGCGCGACAGCAGGCTGTCGACAAGCGTGTCGATATTGGCTCCGACGGTATTGCCAGTGAATGCCGCCAGATCAAAGGTCGCGCGGATATCGTCCCCGGTGACAACCGATCCGCCCAGCTCAGCATTCAGCAGCCCGACCAGATCGGCAACCGCATCGCCACCTGCCGTATCCGCGCCAAGCAGCCGCAGCGCAAGGGCAGAGCTGTCGCGCAACTCCGCCATCGTCGCCCGCAGCCGGTCGGCAATGTCCTGGATCTGATCGGCGCCGCTGACGCCGGTCTGGCTGCCGGCGCCGCCCAGCACATCCAGCACGCCAAGCGCGGCGCTGGCGAGGGTGTCGAATTGCGACAGGATATCATCAATGCCGGTCAGCTGGTTTTCCAGCAGGTGATGCACGCCCGACAGCAACTCCGCCAGGTCATCGGCGCCCGAGATATCCCAGCCCAGCGTCGCATCCATCAGAACGCGCGGCTCAAGCGGCACAAAATCCGGGGTTACCAGCCCGGACGTTACCACCTCTGGCCCAACCGGCCCGGCCGTTGCGGAAAGCTCATGAAACGAGGAAATCAGCTCACGGGTCATCAGCGTCTCCGAACCGGAAATTGGGGGGAATTTGGCACTGGAACCCGCTGGCCGAAGCCGCGTTAACGTCTGCGCGAAGGCAGCAGGTATCTTTCGCAGGGAGCGGGCCGCGCGATCAAGCGGGCAGAGGCAACCGTCTGAAACAGAACGTAACGCCCCGGAACATAATGCGTGTCACTGGCGACGCATTTGTTGCAGAAACGTCTCCGGTTTGCTTCGGGGATTCCACCGGCACCCCCGTTAACGCGTTCTGACCTTTCGGCCTGGCCCGCGCGGAAGCACCTGACCAGGCCCGGTCTGCGGCGAGGGGCCACAGCCGGAAACCCGGTCAAAGCTTGGCAGATCAGAAGCTGCGATTGAGGTTGAGCCGCACCGCGACCGCCTCCCGGTCGTCAGCCCCGATCCCCTCATAGCGCAGCGCGACAAGGCTCTGCCAGGCGCTGGCCGCGTCCGAGCGCAGGCCCAGCTCCAGTGCGCCGATCAGATCGTCTCTCTCCTGATAACCGCTGCCCGCGAAGTCCCAGGCAAGCGAGGGCTCGACAAAGGCGCGCAGGTTCTGCCCCACATGCCCCTCGAAGCGCGACGACAGCTTCAGGCGCCAGACCTCAACCGCCAGCCCGTCAACTGCTACACTGCTGACGCCATCGGTAACGCTGTAATCCTGCTGGCTTTCGCGCATCCAGGCGAGGTCGAGCTTCGGCGAAACCGTGACGCCCGACGACAGATCGCGGATGCCGTAGACACTGGCGCGGGCAAGGCTGCGCTCGGTGGCGAAACCGCCCCGGAACCACTCCGCACCGCCGCCGAACACGTCGAGCGCGGCGTCATTGTCGGACCGGCCATAGGCGATGCGGGCGGTATAATAGAGATCGCTGCTGAAGCGGCCGGCGATATAAGGCCCGACCATCCAGCCATTGCCGGAAATGTCGCTGGCATCCTTTGCCGTCTCGGACATGTGGTCGACCTGGACCATCATCCCGAGCGTCAGATCAGGGTTCAGCAGATAGTCGAACCCTGCCGAGACCAGTCCGAAATCGCCCTTGCGCGTCGCTTCGCCGCTGTGGCTGTAGCGGTATTCGGCATATTCGCCCTCAATCCAGAGGAACCACAGCCCGTCCGCGCTGAGCCGGCCGGCGGCAAAGCTGAGATCGGCGCCGTTCTGGGTGGAGCGTGAGGTGATGCCATTGCCGGAGGTGTCGCCCCGGTTCTCCAGCCGGTATCCGCGCGGCTCGGAAGCGAGCATGCGGTCGATCCGCGCCGCCATGAAGCGGGTGGTGGCCTGCTCGAAAGCCTCAGCGACGCGCTCATCATCATTCTCGACGCTGATGGTCAGGATCGCGCTGAGAGCGGGGCCGGTCTGGTCGGTGGCGGTGACGGTATAGGCGGTGGCGGCCAGTATGGCGCCCGGCGTGCCGCTGATCGTGCCGGTGACGGGGTCAAGTTCAATCCCCGCGGGCAGCATCGGGCTGACCGAGAAGCTGACCGTGCCCGAGCCGCCGGTGATCGTCGCGGTGACCGCCGGGTCAATCGCCACACCACGGGTCAGGTGCAGATAGCTTTGCGACAGGCTGAGGCCCAGCGGCGGGTGTTCGACCCCGATGCTGATAGCGGCGGTCTCGGTATAGCCGTTGCCATCAGTCAGGGTGACCGTGTAGCCGGTGACCGGGCTGGCAACCGTCGGCGTGCCGCTGATCGTTCCGGTCCCTGCGTCAATCGACAGACCGGAGGGCAAGGCGGGCGAGATGGAGAAGCTGAAATTCTCATCTCCGCCGCTCGCGCTGGCGGTGACGGGAGTGATTGCGGTGCCCCGGATCGCCGAGATGCTGCTCTCCGACAAAGTCAGGACCAGCGACCGGTCCTCCACCGTCAGGGTCAGCGTCGCCTCATCGCCCAGATTGCGGCTGTCGACGGCGGTGATGGTATAGGTGGTCTCCGGGCTGCCGGCTTCCGGCGTGCCGGTCAGCGCGCCGGTGCTGGCGTTCAGCGTCAGACCTGCCGGCAGGGCCGGGCTGATGGAATAGGTATAAGCCCCGACGCCGCCGGTTGCACTGGCCTGGATCGGGTCAATGGCAGTGCCCATAACCAGAACGGCCGAGGAGGCCGAAAGGCTCAGCTCGGGATTGGGCAGGTCGTAGAGGACGATGCCGGAATTGTTGTCGGTGATGTAATCCGGGTTAGCGCGATCATCGTATGTATCACTCAGCTCGACAGTCCAGGTGCCGCCGGCATTCAGCACAGGCGGGTCGACCTGCAACCTGCTGGTGGCGCGATAATAGCCGGATTGCCCGGCGAAATTCATTTCGTCCCCGGTGAAAACGAACCGCTGACCACCCGGCGCAATGAGGGTCAGAACTGTCTCGCTGCCCCAGCTGCTGCCGCGATGGGAGACACCGATTGCCGTCTCGATCTCGGTCACACGGCTCCCGGCCGGGACCGTAAAGGTACGGCTGCTGGGCGCGTTGCCCCAGACCGAGATATTCGACAGATCGACGCTGGCGATCTGCTGGCGTTCCTGCGCAAGGGCGGGCGAGACCAGCGCAACGCACAGCGCCGCGATCAGGCCGGCAAGCCAGACCAGGGGTCGGAAGGCGCGGAAATCTGGAGATGGAGTTCTGCTGGCACTGCTCAGCCGCATCGGTCTTCCCTTCGGATTGGGCCGGCCCGCTGCTCCTGCCAGGTCCCGAAAGGCACCTGATATCAGGTGGCATTGCGACGACCTGGTTACACTTTAAAGGCGATACCGATCACGAAGAAATGCAGCAATTCTTCAGATGAAACCTCAGGAAATGCAGCGTAACGCCCTGAAACATCATGCGTGTCATGATTAACGCAATCTCCGGGAAACCCACGTTGCGCCTGCGGCAATCAGGGATCCGGTCGGTCACTGTCACGCCGGCAAGGCTTGTTCAGGTCGGGCCTGCGATTTCCTCGCAGGCGATTTCTGAAGGAGGGGACGCCGCGCTGACGTCAGCGGTCTCTCACGTCCTGAAAGCCCGGCGCACTGCGGATCGCAGCGTGGTTCTCATCGGCCGAGGCGACAAAACCTTTCATCAGCTCCAGAAGCGAGCGGCCAGGATCGGTCAACACATATTCGACGCGGGGGCACTACGGCATAGATGGACCGGTTCACGAAACCATCCCTTTAAAAGGGTGCTGATTTAGCCCGGCACTGAAGACATTTTCCTTTGATGTTCGAGGACGCCGGTTTGTTCATCTGGTTTGGCTGGCGTGTTTGGACGCCGAATGCCGGTCGCGCGATGTGCGCGCACGTCAGCTGGACCGCAAGGATCTGGTGATCCTGAACAACGTTTCAGCCGAATTCGCCGTCTCGCCTGACAGTCGCCCACTGGCGGATCGCGCGCGGTCGGCAGTGTTTTCCTCGATCCGGGATGCCGTGCTGGTCTCGGGCGCGATCACCGGGGAATCTGCCCAGATAGTGGATCCGGAAAACGTGAAGAAGACGCTGCCTGACACTCCGGTTCTCGCCAATAGCGGCGTGAAACATGGCACGGTCGAAGATGTACTGAAAATCGCGGATGGCTGTGTGGTTGGCTCCTCGCTCAAAGTGGATGGCCATACTTGGAATGCGGTCGATCCCAAACGCGCGCGTGAATTCATGGATATCGTGCGCAAGATGCGGGGCTGAGTGGCGGAGAGTTGCCCCGTCCCCTCCCGGTGGACAGCCTTTCTGCGCGATGACACCAGGCCCGGTGGGGTGACCCAGCAGGCCGGCATTCCGTTTCATCGGCGTGCCGGCCTTATCGCAAAAACCATGTCGTTAACCTTTCACCACGTCACAGCCCCAGCGAGACGCAATGCGACACGGGAGAATTGCCGCTGGCTGGTCTGTTCGCGACATCCACGCTTCGCTCCAGGGACAGACGAAGGGAAGGGCATGCGTCCCACTGGGGCGATCAGGGTGCCCTGCGACAGCGATGCCGGAGGGAGAATTGGGAAGCCGGTCAGAGTCCGGCGCTGCCCCCGCAACGGTAGCGGTCCAGAGTTCAGGCAGATGCCACCGGGCATAGACCCAGGAAGGCGCCTGAAACGTCCGAAAGGGCGAGGCCGAAGTCCGGAAACCAGCCCCGATGGAACTACCACCTATGGCTGCGGCGGGCGGCCTCGGGGCGTATGTGCCGAAGCTATTTGGCATCGTCTCCGACCCGTCTCGCCGCGCGGAAATGGAGATACCCCTGGCGGCCCAGCCTGAACGAGAAGCGCAAGCCGCCGATGGCCGCAGTGCCCCGGCAATAAAGCGGCGCAGTTCCGGACCATGGCAGGCGTCCTCATGGGATTGCAGGAGTTGAGTTGAGGTAACTGGTATTCCGACAAGGACCCCCGGCCCTGAGGCTGGTCCCGAAGTCGCTGCGTCCCCGCTAAACTGAAGACAGCTGAAAAGGACAATCAATGACACAAGGCCGTCAGATAACTGCCGCTGAAGCAGAGGGTCAGCCGATGGAAAAAACGCTGCCCAGCAACTGGTACAGCGATCCGGACCATCACGCGGAGGAATGCAGGGCGATCTTCATGCGCGAATGGTATTGCACCGGACGGGTCGAGGAACTCGACGCCGCCGGGGGCCATATGGTCGTCGATGTCATGGGGCAGAGCATCCTGATCCTGCGCAAACCGGACGGGGCGCTGCGTGCCTTTTACAATGTCTGCCGCCATCGAGGGGCAGAGCTTTGCACCGCGCGCCATCTGGAAGAGCGGGCAGGGCGCGCGCCGCTGAAAGGCGGCGTTGCCGGCAGTATGATCCGCTGCGCCTATCATTCCTGGGCCTATGATCTGGATGGCCGCCTCGTTGCCGCTCCGCATCTGGTGGAGGGCGAACATATCCGCAAGGCGGATTTCTCACTGCATAAGGTGGGCGTTGACAGCTGGGGCGGCTTTCTGTTCGTCCATCTCTCACCTGAGGGAGCCGGCACCCTGGCCGAACAGCTGGGCGGCGCGCCCGAACGCGTTGCGCGTTACCCGCTGGCCAATCTGCGGATCGGGGCAGAGATCACCTATGAGATCGAGGCGAACTGGAAGATCCTCGCCGAGAATTACAACGAATGCTATCATTGCGGCGGCGTGCATCCCGAGCTTTGTGCCATCGTTCCTGCGTTTCGCGCCAATGGCGGTTCCGGGCTGGACTGGGAAAATGGTGTGCCGCATCGCGAGGGTGCCGATACTTTCACCGCAACCGGCACCACGCCGCGCTCGTCTTTCCCGGGCCTTGATGCGGCAGAGCAGCAAAACCACAAGGGAGAGCTGATCTATCCCAATCTTTTCGTAAGCCTCGCGCGCGATCATGTCGCCTGTTTCCTGCTGACGCCAAAGGGCCCCACAGCCACGACAATTCGATGCCTCTTTCTCTTCGCACAAGACGAGATGGCACGGCCCGGTTTTGACCCGGCGGATGCGGTGGAATTCTGGGATCTGGTGAACCGTCAGGACTGGTCGGTCTGTGAGCGGGTGCAGCGCGGCATCCGCAACCGGGTACATGATCATGGCTATTATGCCCCGATGGAGGATTGGAATCTCGACATCCGCCAATATGTCATCAGCCGCCTCGAGGCCGCTCGGGGGTGAGATCGGCTTTGTTTAGCGCGGCTGCTCAGCGCCCTATCCCGATAATGCGCTGAGCAGCCGGAGCAGCTTTGCTTGCGCCTCTGAGGACCAGCGGAATGAGAAGTTGAGCGCGAGGCACAGGTTTTTGCCGGCATCCGGATCCTGACGGACCCGGCAAAAATCTCCGGGCAGGAAACTGATATCTTCCGCCAGATGCGACAGGACGGCGAGGTCATCTTGCCGCGCGGTTTGCAGCCAGCACATGAAACCGCCATCGGGATCGCTAAGCTGCATTCCCGACCTTGTGCCAATCGCCTGCTCTGTTGCGCAAATCGGCTGAGTGGATTCATCTCGGGAATCCAGCGAGATAGCTGCTCTGCATGAGCAGACCCACACCACCGTCGTACAAGACCGGGAACTGGCCAAGCGACAACAAGGCGCTCAAGCGCCGCGGTTCACTGGCGATCTGGTTCGACCCCGCCATAACGTGGGAGGCCGCGCCCACCGCCAAGCGCGGGCGACAGCGTGACTATAGCGATGCCGCGATCCAGACCTGCCTGACGATGAAAGTGTTGTTCGGAATGGCGCTCAGACAGACGACCGGCTCTGTCGAGAGCCTGCTGCGGCTGGTCGGCCTGGATTGGACTGTGCCGGACTTCAGCACGCTGTCGCGGCGCCAGAAGACGCTGAAGGTCCTGGCGCTTCAAGAACCGCGCCTGAAGATCAGGGCCTGACTCGCCCTTACAACATGATCAGTCCCGTCGGCTCAGGCCCTGATCTCCGACCGCCGGGTGGGGTCAATATTGCGCGCCGATAGGGGGCAGCTTTCCACGCCGATTGACACGCCTGCGATGCGCGCAATCTCGTAAGGACGCCCCGCCAGTTCGGCAGAAATGTCCTTGATCAACAGATCGAGCGCACAATCCCGGCCGACCTCCCGGGCCGGCACATCCCGACCCACCGCCTCGACCCGCGCCATCCATTCGCGCCAACGCGGGGCCTGCGGCAACTCGGTGAGTCCGGCGTCCAGCCGTTCGGCGGATTTCGGAGCCATTGTAACAACCCGTAAAGCCGAAAGGTCGGTCGTCCGGTCAGCTCACGCACCAGGCCGAGTGATGTCAGTCGGTCGAAGAGCCATCGCGCGGCGCGATCGCTGGCCTCGGCCCCCGCCTGTGCTGCCAGCGCGTCCTCCGTCAGCAGCATAGCGACGATGGTGGCAGCATCCTTTCCGGGCCGCCGCAGATTTACCGCGCGCAGAGCAGCGCGGCGGGTCAGATCGACGTGACGATCAAAGGCGGCAACCGCCGCCCGGCCCCAAACCGCAGCACAGGCCGTCAGCCATGCTTCGCCCTCCAGCCAGAAAGCCGCCCGCGGCGGATGGACTGCAAGCAGCGGCACCGGCCGATCCCAGCCGAATGCGCGGGCCAGAAGCGCGTCAGTCAGCCAAAGCGCGAAACCGCGATGGTTGGACCGAGAGCGAGAACCGTGCACCCCGCCTCTGCGGCCGAGCGCAGAGGCGGGGTGCGGCCGACAAAGCCCGTGCCGAGATCGCCTAAGATCTCAGCGCTCGGTTCAGGCACAAGATCGAAGAAGGCGGGCAGTCGCGCGGGCCAGTCGGAAGATCTCAGCGCCCGCGCCTCGCCAAGGGCGCGCCAACCGACGAGCATCCGTCCGGCGGGACCAGGATCATCGCCGGGTTTGCGCAGCGCGAGGGTATCTCGGAGTTGCGCTTCGACTTCCCGGCGCCCTTCCAAACGCGAAGTCGTCGCTGCGCTCGACAGCGCCGGCGCTTGCGCAACAGGATGCCGACCGGGTCCAGAACGGCGAGCGCTGCGCCGGCGGAAAACATCGCTGTCTCAATATCATCACCACCCACTGCTTGCCGGATCCAACTCGGCAGCGGCGGAGGGCTTCGGACGAGCTGAGGGGGTTTCGGGGCACAGGCCATGTCGAAACATTAGCATATTTTCGGCGTTTTATCCTATATATGTCAACTTTATCCGCCGCATCTGTCATCATAGTATAACATCCAATAATCTTGCATTATCGGATATTTCTTCGCCTTAACAGGAGAAACACGTGTAAAACAACCACTTAGCAAAGCGCTCGCGGCAATCGTGCCTCTGGTGCTTGGCTTCCTCGGCGGGACGGTCTCGACCCTCTTCCCGGCGTAGTTTCAGGCCTTCTGCGCGGGGGCTCTGTGATGCGACAGGTTCCCGCTATAGCGGGCGCTCTTCCCGCCCGCCTCCAAGTCCTCTCGGAGCTTCAAGAGCCTGTCTCGTCCTATCGGGACGCGCTCTGGCGTCTGTTCTAATACCAGCGTGAGACCGGTATCGACTATCAGAAAACGCCCATGCCTTGGGCCATTCAGCTTGTCGCTGATAACTTCTGGGTCGAACCCCGGAAGGTCCGCGCCGATCTGATCAAGATGGCGCAGGTTTCCTGATGTCCATTGGGGCTGCACTCGTACAAGGCGGCTTTGGCCTTCTTGGCGGCATGATGGGCATGAAAGCCAATCCGGGGCGCTACACGCGCCACGTGATCTTGGACCAAGTCGGCACTGCCCGCGAGGCTGGTGAACGCTTTGGGTTCAATCCCCTGACCGTCCTTGGCGCTACCTGTGGCACTGTTGCCCCCAGTGGCGCTGACCCTAACTACATGGGCAATGCTATCGCTGACGCAGGTATGATCCTTGCGGATGCGTGGGCCAAGCGTACCCTATGGGTCGACCTGACCTATTCCGAAGATACGCAGGAAGGCCGCGATGCGGCCCAGATGTTCTGTTACTATGACGTCAAGATGTTCGTTGACCGGCTGCGGTCTGCTGCTCGGCGCTATGCCAAGCGCCACAAGCTCAACATCGTTCCTTATGTCCACTTCCTTGTCGCTGGCGAACAAGGCGACCAAGAGGGGCGTTGCCATTGGCATTGCATCCTCTACACAAACTTTGACGTCCTCAAGATCGGCGAATTTCAAGCTCTCCGCGACGGAAAGCGCCAGATCGTCACTGACCGTAAAGACATGCTCACTGTCTTCGGCGGTCGAAAAATCCGCCTCAACTGGTCACTCTGGCCTGCCGGGTTCTCCTGCCTCCACGAGGTAGAGCAGGGCGGGGCGTCCTATGTGCTCTCGTATGTAAATAAAGACCAGTTCACCGCTGAAAAGTCCGAAGGGACTATGCGGGAAAGCAAGTCAGAAAACTTCGCTACTGGTCTCTTCCGCATGAGCAAACGGCCCGGGATCGGGGAAAACTTCCTCATGCGCAAATTCGAAGCTCTCGAAGCCTCCGGCTCGGTGCTTCCCTCTCTCAATATCAGGATCCCGGGTCTGAAGGGCTATTGGCACCCCTCCGGCCTTTGGCGGAAGAAAGTCCTTTGGTGCCTTCTCGCTCTCAACACCCGCGCCCGTTGGGCGACTGGCTGCGATGCTGCCCAGTGGTCCTCTCTCCTTCGCAGCTGCGAAGATAACCAACCAGATTTGGACATTCTCCATGGCAAAATCGACGAAACGGAAAACCCAGAAAACCCCGACTATGAATGCCCGGTCGGCAACGCCCGCAAGCGCGCCGCGTGGAGCGCCGCTGAGCGCCCCCACGCCCATGTCTTCGATGATCGCTGCTGCTCCATGCTATGCGTGCCTCTCGGCTGCCACAGACGAACAACTCAAAAGATGGGGATCTTCCACCTCTGCGCGTCAGAGGGCCGCTCAGGCCAATTCTGGCGTGATACCGACTGGCCTCACGGCTCCCCCCTTCCTGAGGAAGCCGCCTGCATCGAATACGTCTATTCGTCATGACGCTGTTCTCAAGCGTCCAGATGATCGCTTAACGTGCAAATCTCGTCCTGACGATACCACCAGCAAAGCTGGCGGTGGCGGCTCTCGTCCGTTTGTTCCGTGGCGTGACCGTAAGTCATAAATCCCCTAGGGCGATTTCGCCCTCTCTGCAATGAAGCCTTGACCGGCTTCGCACTGCGGCGCCCGTTTCCTGATGGGCAATGCCAGGCCTTTGCTGGACAGGTTTCGTGCGCTTGGCCCCGTTTTCATCCTGGCAGGGGAATGGGATCGACCGGGCTGGACTCAGCGCTGGCGCAGGGCACGGCCGCGCTGATCAACACCAGCGTCGTCGCCGATCGCCATCACCCGGCGGTGGCTGCCATTCATGATCGCACCCCTCGGAGCAATATTCACATTTTTGCCGATCCGCACTGCCGACCAGAGCCGGGTCCAGGGCATGGTGATCGTACCGGGGCCGAACTGCACATTCGGATCGCCCCGGAGCGTAGGCCGCAACGGCGATGAAAGAATTGCTGATCAGCGCACGCGCCCGGTCAAGGACCACACCCGCAGCCTTGTCAAAACGGTATCGGGAGGCCACACGATCATGCGGGACAATCCGGATCATGGAAACCGGCTTCCCCCGTCGGAGACAACAAGCGCCCCGCTGGCCAGCGCATCATAGCAGCGGTCGCTCATGAAGCCCCGCGTCACCCGCTGCGGCAGATGGCTGTTCAGCAGGATGCGGGCGCCGACATAATCCCCGGCCTGCGCCTCAGAAGTCAGGTGCTCGCCCCGCCAGAGAGTGCCGACCACATCCTTCGAGCCCGCCCCCCAGATCTGACGCAAGCCCATGATCCTGCAGCTGTGCCGTGTGCTTCGCCGTGCCGATGAGCCGTGCCTGACAGCGCCGCAACATCCCGATCGGCGCAACGTTCGGCGGACTGATCATCCAGTGGAAATTGGCCATCTCCGCAACGGGCCCTTGCAGATGCTGGCCAACGATCTGCGAGAGAACCCTGACCCATTCATAGCATCTTAACCCGATACGTCCTGGAGCGCCCAGCCGCGCCCGCCGGCAGGACCAGATTTGAGGTCTTTGCGCATAGATCGGGCGCGATGGCAGGCCTTTGCACCCCTGCCCTCGGAAAATACCGACAAACCCATTATAATTCAATACACTACAAGGAAATGGTTGCTGTTTCGGCTTCGGTTGCCGGAATTCCCCTTAAGGCGTCTTTTGGTCGGTCACGCGCCCTGCCCTTGCGCGCGATGGTGGCGCATTTGCAAACCAGACACAGGCCGGGGTTTTATGCCCCGGCCATCGGGTGGCGCTTGAAAGCACAGCTGTCAGACTGACGGCTCCGGCCCCTCGAGCGAGACGGGGCCGAGAGTTGGCCAGAGATCTCCAGGACCGGGATTGGCCCGGTCAGAGCTGCCGCCGAAATGGGTCATGATGCCCCAGACTGCGTTCAATGCGGTCTGGACCGCCCCCTCGACCCAGGCCGGGGTCCAGCTGATGCCGTCCCCGGCAAGGAAAATGCCGCGCTGATCCGCCGGCATATCGGCCTGCATGAAATGCCGGTACATCCGCAGATTATAGCGGTAATGCCCGGGCAGCGCGCCTTTGAAGGCCCCGAGGAAATTGTCATCCGCCTCCCAGCTGACGCAGATCGGATTGCCGCGGATATGGCTGCAGATATCAACGCCGGGATAGATCCGCTCCAGCGCCGCAAGCGCCAGTTCGACCCGCTTTTCCGGCCCGTAAGGCAGCACCTTCAGCGCATCGGTCATCCAGCTGTAGGACAGGCAGATGACGGCAGGCCTGTCGGGCCCGTTGTCAAAGAAATAGGTTCCGCGTGTGTTCCGGTCGGTCAGGGTCATCGACAGTAGCGGCCGCCCGTCGGGACCGGTTTCTTTCCAGAACGGCCGGTCAACCATGACAAAGGTTTTCGCGGCCTGCATATAGCGGGTGCGGTCCAGCGCCATCCAGAGTTTCTGATCGAAAAGCGCCTCATCCACCGCAACCGAAGTGGTCAGAAGATGGCTCTGACAGGTCACCAGCACCGCACTGTAATCGCGCGCAACACCCCATTGGTCGGTGACGGTGAAGCCACCCTGCCCGCTTCGCGCGATATGCGTCGCGCGCCCCAGCGTCGCGCCTCCGTTCAGATCCGCCAGCGAGGTGCCCTCGGGCCAATGCGCCGCGCGCGCAGGCAGACGCCAGAGCCGGTGCAGCACCCCTTCGACCCCGCCGACGATATAGCGCTGATGGTCATCCAGTTCGAGCAGGTTCACCCGCAGGATCTCGAGCATCGAATTCGGAAAGTCACTGTCCCAGCCTCCAGTGCCAAACCCAACCTGGCCAAAGACCTCACGATGCCGGAAGCCAAGGCTCTGGAACGCGCTGGACGAGGTGACGAAATCGTAGAATGTGCGCTCATCCCATTTCGCGACCAGCGGATCCCAGATCGCCTTGAGCCGGACCACATCGCGGTCGCGCACGGCTTCTGTCAGGGCTGCGAAATCGGCATGTTCCTCAAGCGCGGCGCGGTAGGCAGCGGCGACTTCGTGATAAAGCTGCGGCAGATCCTCGGGGCCGCGGGCGAAATGCGTCTCGCCCTCAAGGTCAATCACCGTCGATCCGGCGGCCTCGGTCAGCGGATTGGGGAAGGGGCGGCTTTCGACCCCGAGGAGATCGACATAGTGGTAGAAGGCGCGCGACGAAACCGGAAAGCGCATGCCGCCAAGTTCCGCGATGATATCTTCGGTGCCCTCGAACAGCTCAGAGCGCAGCCGGCCGCCAAATTTGCCGGATTCGTAGATTTCGGGATGGAGGCCCAGCTTCATCAGTTCATAGCCCGCGATGATGCCCGCAGCCCCTGCCCCGATCACAGCGAGCTTTTCACCAAAGCGCGCCTGCGGCACGCTTCCAAGCCCGGCCGGATGCGTCAGCCAGTCATCATAGGCAAAGGGAAAATCTGGGCCGAAGGCGGTTACAGGCTTTTTCAGGGTCATGATATCAGGGACTTCCGGGCAGATGCTTTGCAGATTGAGGGAAACCAGGGCAGATTTGTAAAGACAGTAGCGGAAGTGGGGTTCGGATGAAGGTGGCACTCTGGCAGGCGAAGCCGACCAATGGGAACATTGAGGCGGCATTTTCGGCGATTTGCACGCAGTTGCAGGCGGCGGCAGCGGCAGGGGCCAAACTCCTGCTGGCGCCAGAGCTGCTGCTCCCGGGGTATAACCGGCCGGATCTGCATGAAAGTCTGTCTCAGCCGCTGGACGGCACATGGATCACCCGGCTGCGTGAGATGGCCGCGCGTGCGGGGTGCGGCATCTGCCTGGGCTGGGCCGAGCGAGACGGCGATACCGTCTACAACGCTGCCACGACGATCAGCCCCGATGGTGCGGTGCTGGCGCATTACCGCAAGGTCCAGCTTTTCGGCCCGATGGAGCGCAGATCTTTTCGCCCCGGCGGCCAACTGTGTCCGGTATTTGAGCTGGAAGGGCGAAAGTTCGCCATGCTGGTTTGCTATGACATTGAATTTCCGGCCCATGCGGCTGCCCTTGCCCGCAATGGCGCCGGGCTGATCCTGGTGCCCACGGCCAATCCTGTCGGCTTTGAACATGTTCAGCGCATCCTTGTTCCGGCCCGCGCGCATGAAGGCAATTGCACCGTGGCCTATGCCAATCTGACCGGGCCTGAAGGGGATCTGGCCTTCGGCGGGCTTTCCGTGATTGCAGGGCCGGACGGCCAGCCGCTTGCGACT
This sequence comes from Rhodobacter sp. 24-YEA-8, assembly GCF_900105075.1. Classification (NCBI taxonomy): domain Bacteria; kingdom Pseudomonadati; phylum Pseudomonadota; class Alphaproteobacteria; order Rhodobacterales; genus Rhodobacter; species Rhodobacter sp. 24-YEA-8. The sequence continues at coordinate 50,931 of NZ_FNSK01000005.1, read as the reverse complement.
GCCGGAGCCCGGGGAGAGGCGCTGTTGATTGTGGACCTCGCAGCGTCAGATGCGGTGCCAGAGGATCTGAGATCCGCGCAGACGGCGGATTTCAGGCCGGTCTGACGCTTCGGCACATGAAGCATGTTTACCCAGGTATACATAGCCCGCACCCCAAGTGTTTACCCCGGTATACATCTGGCCGAAGGCGCGGGTCTCACAAGGGAATGGAACACCCGAACGGGGTCTGAAATCCGCGACTCTGTCTTTCGCAGTACCGCGGTGAGATAGGCTCCGGGGCTGCGGATACGACCAAAGGCCTGCACAAGGCCGAGAACAACCAGCGCGCAGCCTTGCAGCCCAAACCGTTCTTTTGCAAGGCCCAGCACGGGATGCGACAAACCGATTGCCGGCGCCAGTGAATCAGAAAGCCGGATAAGATCAGACCAGCTTCGCGGTGGGCCTGGAGCGTAATCTTTCACCGCAGCTGCCATCTCCAGGCATTCATCAATGCTGATATCCTGTGGTTTCTGAGCAGAGTCAGAATCAAAGGTATCTTTTCCTGATCTCTGAATGTGCCGGTCATTCTGGCCGTTTCTGGCGGTCATTTCACCGGATTTTTCAGATGCAATATCGGGCTTTGTCACGTCGTGCGGCGAGTGGTCAGGCGCGCTGTCCTCCCGCAGGGGCAGGGACGCCACGATGGCCCGCAGCTCATCTGGCCCGAGCTTTCGGCGCAGCGCGAGGCGGGCCGTTTCCAGGAGTGTCTCGGCCAAAGCGCTGGTGCAGTGAAACAGCCGGTCGCGGATCACAGCGCGCAGGGCCTTCACTTCTGCAGCTTCCTGATGGCAGGTTTCAGCAAGGGCTTCCAGATGGGGATGCAGGTCGAACAACGGCGTGAGGCTGATACCATAGCTCAGCTGCACATCGGCCTCGGAATTGCGGATCTGATAGCGTTTGCCATTGGGGCTCGGCCTCTTGCTCACCAGCCCGACCGACCGGAGATGGTTCAGCCGGCGGCGCAGGGTGCGCTCATCTATGCCGTCACAGCGCGCGCTCAGAACCCGGTTCGAGGCGAAGACCATCCTCTGATCCGGCTGCGGATCCTGCGGCAAAAGGCTCAGGAGCCCGCGCAGAACCGCAATATCGCGGTCGCGCAGCTGAAGCCGCTCGCGGCAGATCCTTACCAGATCCAGCAGGTGCCAGCGCAGGTCGGGGCTTACTTTGCCTGTCCTCTGCGGCAGGGCATGGAGAGAAGGTGCAAAGGACCGGCGCCCGTCCCGGCGGGGCAGGGGCGAGTAAGGGATCTGTTCCATGATGTCATCGGGCGGAACGAGAAGACGGTCCGATTATGGGCCGCATGCCGGCTGGCACACCGGGAAAACGACAACAGTTTTCCAATCACCGCCTCAGCGATGTTGCATGTGATTCGGGCCTGCGCTAGAGTGCTCTTGCTAGACGTTAAGCATTCTCAGGGTTGGCGCCCTGTGGTTTGCACGGGCCTTCCGGGTGGTTTCCATTCGGAAGGTCTTTCTTTTTCCGACACTGCTCCTTTGTTGTTATCGTTGGGGTTTGGTGTGTCCGGTCAGCTGCGTTTCGCGCGCGCCGCCAGAAATTCTTCATAAAGGCGCGGCAGCAGATCCTGGGCCTCGTCATGCAGCCAGGCCGCGAAACCGGCATTGCCGGCCGTTGCCTCAAAGCTCATCCGGGCCTTTTGCAGCCGGACCGAGCCCAGCTCTGTCCCGTCACGGGCGAGGATCGTGGCGGCGCTGTCGGCAGCGGCTGCTTTTTCCGGTCGCGCTGTCGTCGGGATCGCCCTGACCCACGCCTCGAAGCGCTGATCCGAGGTCAGTTCCGGGGCAAACGGGGCAGGGTGGACCGAATCTGCCGCGATCTGTCCTTCGATGACCCGCAAGGCCAGATCATACCAGCGTTTCCAGCCGACCGAGGGGGCCGCGCCAATCCGTTCGATCACCTCACGCGGCAGCGCCTCGCGCACTTTGCGCATATGCGAGGTATGGCTGCGACTGACATTCAGCGCGTCCTGGATCACGCGGGCCTCATAGCCGGCCTCTTCAAGATCGCCGGCAAACAGCGCCTTTTCGATGAAAGACGGGTCTTTGCGGAGATTGTTTTCCTGGCCCTGAGCCAGCACCGCCTCTTCATCCGACAGCGTGCGGATCAGCGCCTTGACCGGCAGGTCAAGACCGCGGATCGCCGCCAGACGGCGCCGGCCATAGACCACCTGATAGCGCCCGCTGAGCTTTGGATGCGGACGCAGCAGGATCGGCACCTGCTGCCCGTGTTTCGCAATGCTCTCGCGCAGCTCGGCGATGTCGTCGCCCAGATCGCCAAGCCGGTCCCTGAGGCCGGTATCTTCGATCTGGGCCGGATCAATCTCCTGGACCGAGCGGCTGCCGATGCTGCGCAGATCATTGCGGATCGCTGCAATCGGGCCGCTGGCCTGAAAGACCTCGGGCATCTTCGCGGGCTCAGCCACGCCGGCTGGGCGCGGGGCAGGGGAGATGCCTTCGAACATGTTTTTGCGGGCCATGTCAGTTCCTTCCCCAGGCTCTGTGGATGTCTTGCTCCAGCTCGCGCGCGACCGCATTCACGGATTCCATCGCGCGGTCATAGGTATTGCGGTTCATGCTGCCGCGCCCGACCTCGAACAGGGTCTGATGCGTCAGCCCGGCATCAGAGATGGCGGTGGATTTCAGGAAAGTCTCGGTCATCACCCGTTTCCCGAAATTCGCGCGCAAAAGCCCGGCGACCTGGGCCTGCGGCCCGTCCGAGGGTTCGAACCGCGACACCAGGTAGCGCAGGAAATCGTAATCCAGCGTCATGCCCGCGTCCCGGATCGTGTCCAGGAGCGATGCCGCCATGGTCAGGAACTGCGCGAGCGAGGCCACATCGATGAAATTCGGCACCACCGGGATCAGGATCGAAGACGAGGCCACCAGCGATGAAAGCGTCAGAAAGCCCAGCTGCGGCGGGCAGTCAATGAAGACGATGTCGTAATTCGCCTCGACCGACCGGATCGCCTCCCGCAGCCGCAGATAGAACGGCGGCTCGGAACCCTGGCGCAGCGCATAGGGGGTCTCGGTCTCATATTCCGACAGGATCAGCCCGCCCGCCGCGATGTCGAGCCCGTGGAAATAGGTTTTGCGAATGACCTCTTCCATCGGCAGTGGGTCGGTATAGCGGATCGCGTCATAGATCGTGCCCTGATGCGAGAAATCGATCTCGGGGCGCAGGCCGGTCATCGAGGACAGCGAGGCCTGGGGGTCCATGTCGATCACCAGCACCCGGTAGCCATGCAGTGCGAACCACTGGCTGAGATAGGCAGCCGAAGTCGTCTTGGCCGACCCGCCCTTGAAGGACACGCAGGACAGGATCTGCAAGGGCTCCTGCCCGACCCGGCCGCGCAGGTAAAGCGAGGGGTCGCGGGTGGTGCGCGCCAGAGCCAGGCGGATCAGCCCGAGATCTTCGGCGGTGTAAAGCCTGCGGCCGCGTTCGTCCTGTGCCACATCGGGGATCTTGTCTTCGGCATGCAGCTTGCGCAGATGTCCGGGCGCGAGGCCAAGAAAATCGGCGGCTTCCCCCGAAGAAAAGCTGCGCAGATATTTCCGTGCATCCGGCGCAAAATTGCGCTCCAGATGCTGGCGGATGGAATCGTGCAAGGTTGCTGCATCGCCCTGGAGCTCTGCGAATACACGCTCTGCTGTCATGCAGCCCTCATTTGTCCTGTGCGGCGCAGTTTCTCTGCGCTCTGCCCCTTCTACAGGGATGCTCATAATGTCTGTAGCGCAAAAAACCGAAATTCTTGCATTTCTGCGCTACAGAAAGAAATGCGCCAGGAACGGGCGTCGCGCAAGAAAATTCTACACCTGGTAGCGCCTTCCCGGGCCAGCTTGTGGATAAATTGCGCCGCCCGGCAGTCATGTGGCCGAAATGTAACGAAAACAGCCCGGTTCGTCATCCCGACCTGTATCAATATCTTGTAGCATTGCCGCAGCCGCTGGCTGTCGGGTCAAAGCCGCGATTCGTAAGGCGGGCGAGAGCGCTCGCTGCCCGGCCGGTACCTGCTTTGGTCGGCACGCGCTCAATCGCCGGGTCTCGCCCGGGGTTTCGAGAGCAGTGATATCCCCTTCGCCCGCGCTCCGGAGGGTGGAACTGGCCCTGTCCGGCATGCTTGAAAGGAAGGGGGGGAACTGTTATCTTACCTTTGTCTTACATTGGAGCTTTGCTCATGCCGCGGCCACCTGCCACGACCACCACTCTTTCGACCAAAGGCCAGATCATTCTGCCCAAGGCCATCCGGCAGCGGCGGGACTGGGAGGTCGGCACCCGGCTGATCGTCGAAGAGACGGCAGAGGGGGTACTTCTGAAACGCGCGCCGGCCTTTGCCGCAACAAAGCCCGAAGACGTTTTCGCCCTGCTGCCCCATCGCGGCGATCCGAAATCGGTTGAAGAGATGGACGCGGCCGTGCTGGCCGAAGCGCGGCGGCGTCATGATCGCGATTGATACGAATGTGGTGGTGCGCTACCTGACCGGCGATCACCCCGACCAGTCGCCGCGCGCCCGCACCCTGGTTAACGCTCAGGCGGTCTTTGTCGCGGTGACGGTCATTTTGGAAACCGAATGGGTGCTGCGCAGCGCTTACGGCTATAAACCGGCGGAAGTGGCGCGCGCGCTTCGCGCCTTCGGCGGGCTTGCGACCGTGACCATCGAGGATGCGGTGATCGTCGCGGATGCGCTGGACCGGGCCGAACAGGGCATGGATTTCGCCGATGCACTGCATCTGGGAAAATCGGCGCAATGTGATGGTTTCGTGAGTTTTGACCGCAGGCTTGTCAAACTGGCGCAGGAGGCGGGGCTTTCAGAGGTGCAAAGCGCCTGACCCGCCGGGCGCCATCTCACGCTTTATGGCAATATGGGTGCGGTGGCGTTGGGGCCGGCGCGACCAGGGTATTGGAGCATGCCTATGACCATTACCCGCCGCAGGTCTCTCTGCGCCCTGCGACCGCAGGATCTGGCGAATGACCCGCGCAATCCGGGCATGCCGCTTGAGACTGCGATGTTCTATGGCCATGCGGTCAATCGCTCTGCCACAGAGCGCCGGGCCGCTTCGCTGGGGGCGCGCCGCACGGTCAAGAAAGAGTGTCAGGCCGCCTGGCTGATCAATGCGATCCGCCGCACTGATCTGACGACGCTCGTGGGCGACGATACTGCTGCGCGGGTCCGCCGTCTTTGCGCCAAGGCGCGCCAGCCGCTGGCCGCGCATATCACCAAGGGGCTGGGGATCGGGGATCCCGGGCTTACGACCGGCGCGGTCTGCGTTTATCCGACCATGGTCGGCGAAAGCCCTGCCGGGATCTGCCATCGACCGCATGGCAAAGCTCTATGTCGGTGGTAAACAGACGCGCCCCGACAGTGGCTATTCTTACCGTGTCGAGGGGCCGAAAGGCACGGTTGGCCTTGCGCCGCTTGGCAGCCGCAAGGATATCCGTAATGCGGCCCATGCTGCCAGGGGCAGGGGTGGGCAGACCGGGCATAATCGCGCCCAGGTGCTGTATTATCTGGCAGAAAACCTCTCGGTCCGCTCGGCGTGGTCGGGCTGGTCTGCCCGACAGCCCTGCCGCTTCTGGGCCTTGTTTCGCTGGCGGAGCATGACGATGTCGATGGACTCTGGTACTTCGGCACCGGAGAAGGGGCTAAGGCAGTCGAAATCGCTTCTGCCGGCAATCTGAAACAGACCTGGACCGAGGATGGCGCGGCCCGCAACTGGCTTTCATCCGAGGGTCAGGGCCGGCAGTTCCTGACCCGCGCCACACTGGTCAAAAACATCTGGGTTCCTTACGGCGAATGATTATCTTTGATTGTGACGGTGTGCTGGTCGACAGCGAGATCCTCTCGAATGCGATTGACGCAGAACTGATGACGACGGCTGGCTGGCCGATCACGGCGGCAGAGATCATCCGCGGCCATATCGGCCAGCCAAAAGCGGTGATCTGGGATCAGATCGCCGCGCTGCGGGGCGCGCCCTGGCCTGAGGGTCTGATACAAGAGGCCGATGCGTTGCTCCTCGCGCGGATGGAGACCGAATTGCAGCCGGTCGAAGGCATTCGGGCCGCGCTGGAGCGCCTGCCGGGGCGTAAAGCTGTAGCCTCGTCTTCGGCGCTGCCGAAACTGCGCCGCTCGCTTGAGATCTGCGGGCTGAGCGATTTTTTCGCGCCGCATATCTATTCCGCAAGCCAGGTGGCACGGGGTAAGCCCTTTCCGGATGTGTTTCTGTTCGCCGCCAGCCAGTGCGGTGTCGATCCGGCGGATTGCGTGGTTGTCGAGGACAGCGCCGCCGGGGTGAAAGCGGCGCTGGCGGCCGGGATGCGGGTGGCTGGCCTGACCGCAGGGCGTCATTCCTGGCCGGGACATGGTGACCAGCTTCTGGCGGCGGGGGCGGCGCGGATCTTCACCCGCACATCCGAGTTGACCGAGGCTGCGTTACGGGCGCTTTGACCCGGCGCGCTTGCGGGCCTCCGGCAGCACCCTGACCGAAGCGGCGAAAGCTCCGGGCCGCAGTTTACGGGTCGGATCCGGCCCATTGCACATCACTGCCCTCACGCTGACCCCAGGCCCCGGCTAACCGCCGGGGGGCCGCTTTTCGGATGCTGGCGGGATTTTCAGCACGCGCGGTCAGGAAAATGAAATTGCCTGTGCGGAAAACAAGCTGGAGATTGCGCTTGCCTTGGGAGAGGTATGACCCGCATCCGTCGGGCCAGTTTGTGTTGCAGGCCTGTGATGAGACCTGCGATGCCGGGGAGGGGGAGAAAAGACATGTCCTTGAGAGAACCGGCACAGGCCGGACGTCACCGCCGTTTCCGGCTGACCCAGGAGGGCGTGGTCTCACTGATCGCGCTGACGCTGTTTCTGGCTTTCGCCCTGTTTCTGAACAACTTCCTGACCCAGGGCAATCTGCTCACCTTGCTGAAAAACGTGGCCATCCTTGGCACGCTTGCGGTGGGGATGGGGATGATCGTTGTCGGGCGCGGCATTGACCTGACCATGGTTGCGGTCATGGTGGTGGGCGTGGCTTTTGCCATCTGGCTGTCATCGCAGGGCTTTGCCTTTGGTGAAGCGGTGCTGATCGGCGCGGCCCTGGTGGCGTTTTGCGGGCTGATCACCGGCATTCTGATCGCCATTGCCGAAGTGCCGCCGATCTTTGCCACCCTTGCCATGGCGTCTATCGTCTATGGCGGGGGCCGCGTCGCCTTCAGTTCGGATGTGCTTTATGCCCCGGCGGGGATCGGCTGGCTGGTGGCCATCGGCTCGGGCACCTTCCTGGGCGTGCCCTATTCCATTCTGATCCTTGCAGGCATCGCGGCGCTGGTAGCACTGTTCCTCAGCCTGACGCGGTTTGGCCGCTTCATCTATGCGACGGGCGACAATCCGCATGCGGCGCGGACCATGGGTCTTCCGACCCGGCCGGTGCAGATCAGCCAATATGTGCTGGCCGCGCTGATCGCCTATGCCGCGGGAATCCTGATGACCGGCCTCGTGTCCGGGATCAACACAAGGCTTTATAATTCCACGCTGATCTATGATGTGCTGCTGGTCGTGGTGCTGGGCGGGATCAGCCTTTCCGGTGGTCAGGGCGGCGTGCGCAACGTTCTTGTTGGCACGGTTCTGGTCGGCATTCTGATCAACGGCATGACGATCATGAATTTCAGCTATACCAGCCAGAACCTGATCAAGAGCGTGATCCTGTTGGTCGCGCTGGCGCTGGATGCGGTGATCAACCCCCGCGACGAGCAGACCTCGCAAAGCGGCGATATCTGACCCATCACGCAGACAAGAAAGTTTCAGGGAGGAGACACTATGAAAGTTCTGAAGAATACCACCTTCGCGGCACTGGCGGCTTCTGCGCTGCTGGCAGCGGTTCCGGCGCAGGCCGATGATATCGAACAGGTTGGTCGTGCCGCCTATCTGGAGGCCGTGACCGGCAAGAAGGTGATTTTCGTGCCGCTTTCGCAGGGGATGGATCTCAACCAGGCCTGGACCGCCGTCTGGCAGCGCCATGCCGCGCGCTATGGGTTCACCTTCGAAGTGCGTGACCCCAATATGGACACCGCCGCCGGCATCCGCGCACTGCAGGGTGCGATTGCCGAAAAGCCTGATGTGCTGATCGTGCAGAACCCCGATGTGCAGACCTATGCCCGTGCGCTGAAACAGGCGCAGGATGCCGGGATCAAGATCCTGCAGATCAATATGCAGTCGATCACACAGACCGACAGCTATGTCGGCAATGACTGGATCGAAATGGGCCGCCTGGAAGCAGGCGAGCTGGCCCGGACCTGCCTTGCCCCCGGCGCGCCTTCGGGCAAGATCGTCTGGCTGGCGGGCGTGCAGACCGGTGCCGCAAATATCTATATGCGTGAAGGTCTCAACCAGATCCTTGCGGAAAATCCCGGCCTCGAACTGGTCTCGGATCAGCCCGCTGATTACGACAGCGAGAAAGCCCGTCAGATCACCGAGACCGTGCTGCAACAGCATCCCGATCTCTGCGGGATCATGGGCATCTGGGACAATGCCGAAGTCGGCGCCGGTGCCGCCGTTCTGGCCGCAGGCAAACAGGATCAGGTGACCATCGTCACAAATGGCGCGGGCGCCCATACCGCATGCGAGAGCATTGAAAAGGGTCTGCTGGACGTGGTCTATAATTTCAACGCGCCGATCCAGGCCGAGATTGCCGCGCAACAGATTTCTGAATTCCTGCAAAATCCCGACCGCCCGGCCGGATCCGAGAAAACCGTCTTCTTCGGGCCGATCACCCGTGTCGACAAGAACAATGCCAGCGGTCGCAACTGCTGGAAAATTGACGAGCTGAAGTAAGGACCTGTCTGCAATGAGCCTCAGCGAAAGCCTTGTCCGGTTGCGGTACCGGGTTCTGCCCGATCACGTTCTGGGCGAGCTTCTCACCAAGAAATGGGTGGACAGCGCAATTCCCTTCACAGCCCTTGTGCTTGTGATTGCGATTTTCGCACCGATCGTGCCGCGCTTCTTCGAGTTCGGGACGATCTCACTTCTTTCCGGCGAGATGGCCGAGCTGGGGCTCGTTGTTCTGGGCCTGACCATCGTGATGATCTCGGGGGGGATTGACCTCTCGGTCGGGTCCACGTTTGCGCTTGCGGTCACCACCGCGCTTTACACCATGAATGTCATGGGGCTGAGCCTTGGCGGAGGGCTGGCCGCCACCCTGGGGGTCGGCGCGGTTTGCGGCGCGATCAACGGCTTCATGGTCGGTATCCTCAGGATGCGGGCCTTTCTGACGACACTGGTGACGCTGATCATCTTCCGGTCGGTTTTCGATATCGTCTTCCCGCAGATCTCGACCGATATCGTGATGAACTACCCGGATTCCCCGGCCTGGGATTTCCTTGGCATGGGGCATGTTCTGGGCCTGCCGACCCCCTTCTGGGTGCTGGCCGCGATTGCGCTGATCCTGCATATCGTGCTGTCGCGTGGCCGTTATGGCTGGCGGCTGCTGGCGGTTGGTGGTGCGCGGCGCTCGGCGCATAATGCCGGGATCAATGTGCGCTGGACGGTGTTTTCCGCCTATGTGATCTGCTCGGTTCTGGTGGCGCTTGGCGGGTTCCATTTCGCGGCGCGGATCGGGTCGGCTGCATCCGACATCGGCGCGGGGATGGAACTTCAGGCGCTGACCGCGACGGTATTGGGCGGCATTTCGCTGGGCGGCGGGCGTGGATCGGTCGCGAAAGCGCTGATGGGCGCGCTGTTCGTGCTGATCCTGTCGACGTCCTTGCTGGCGCTGGCCATTCCGGGCCCGGTCAATGCGCTGATCCTTGGCCTTGTGCTGGTCACCGCTGTCTTCCTCGACGTTCGCTGGGTGAAGAACCGCCATAAACTGCTGCGCGCGGTCTATATCTCGCCCACCTTCAACAAGCTGCCGCCGGCGATTTCCACGACCGAGGGGCCGCTGGTGCCGAATGACCGGCTGCGCGCGTCAGAGCCCATCGGCCTTGGCATCATGGATGGCGCGGAAGATGCGATTTTCGACCGCGAGGGCAATCTTTACACCGGCTCGCGCCATGGCGACATCATGCGCTGGTTCGGGCCGGATTATACCCGTTACGAGATCTTCGCCCATACCGGCGGCGCGCCTCAGGGCATGGCGTTCGACGCCGAGGGCAATCTTGCGGTCTGTGTCGGCGGCATGGGGCTTTACCAGGTCTCGCCCCAGGGCGAAGTCACGCTTCTGACAGCGGAAACCAACCGCAGCTGGACCTCGATCGCGGACGATTCCGTGATGAAACTGGCCGATGACTGCGACATCCTTCCCGATGGCCGGATCATCTTTTCCGAGGCCACCGTCCGGTTCGAGATGCATGACTGGTATGCTGATGCGCTGGAAAGCCGCGGCAATGGGCGGCTGATCGTCTACGATCCCAAAACCAGAACCACCCGCACCGTGTTGTCGAACCTGATCTTCCCGAACGGGGTCTGCACCTCTTATGACGGGGAATCCGTGCTGTTTGCCGAAAGCTGGGCCTGCCGGATCAACCGCTATTACTATGCAGGGCCGAAAAAGGGCAGGCTGGAACGCGTGATCGAGGGATTGCCGGGCTATCCGGACAATATCAACCGCGCCTCCGACGGCACCTACTGGCTGGCCCTGATGGGCTCGCGCACCCCGGCGCTGGATCTTTCGCTTGAGATGCCGTCTTTCCGCCGCCGCATGGCGCGCCGTGTGTCGCAGGACGCCTGGCTGATGCCGAACCTCAACACCGGCTGCGTGCTGAAATTCAATGAAAAAGGCGAGATCCTGGAAAGCTTCTGGGATCTTGGCGGCACCCGCCATCCGATGATCACCTCGATGCGCGAGCATAAAGGCACGCTGTATCTGTGCGGCATTTTCAACAACCGCATGGGCGCCCTGAAACTGCCCGGGGCGGATCAGGACTGGTGCGGCGTCGACAGCTATTGGGGGAAACCGAAATGAGCGCGATCCGCCGCTTTATCGACCGCCGCCTTGGCCGGGGCGAGGCCGCGATCACGGTACCGGTGCTGGATGGCCCTTTGCTGCCGAATGCGGGCCTCGATGAGGCGGCCGAGATCGCCTTGCTTAGGGATGCCGACAATCTCGTCGTGACCGGCAAGGGGCTGGTGGCGTCTTCAGGCCCGCGCGTGATCCGGGTTGAGACCGGCGAAGAGATCGCCGCTTTCGACACCGATGTTTCGGCGCTGGCTTATGGCAAGGGCATGCTTGCCGTGGGGCTTGACGGCAAGGGCGTGACCCTGCGCGGCGGCACCCATGACGGCAAAAGCTTTGCCACGCCGAAGAGCCCGAGCGCGCTTGCCTTCCTTGATGCCGATACGCTGCTGGTGACGGAAGGCGCAAGCCAGCGCCGCGCCGCAGACTGGCGCCGTGATCTGATGGAGCGGGGCCAGTCCGGTGCGCTCTGGCGGCTGAACCTCGCCACGGGCGAGGCGGTCAGGGTGCTGGGCGGTCTGGCCTGGGCGGGGGGCGTTGCCGCGACGGGGTCGCAAAAGGTCTGGCTTTCGGAAAGCTGGCGGCACCGTGTGCTGGCGGTCGATCTGAGCACCGGCAAAGCCGAACCCGTTCTGGAACATCTGCCCGCCTATCCGGCCCGGATCGCCCCTGCGGTCGAGGCGGGGTTCTGGCTCAGCTTCTTTTCGGTGCGCAATCAGCTGGTTGAATTCATCCTGCGCGAACCGGCCTATTGCAAACGCATGCTGGCCGAGGTGCCGGAGCCGTTCTGGATGGCGCCCGCCTTCGCCTCGGGGCTGTCCTTCTCCGAACCGATGCAGGGCAGCCAGCTCAGACGGATGGGCGTAACGAAACCTTTTGCCGAGACGCGGTCTTATGGGCTGGTGCTGCAATGTTCGCCGCAGATGAAACCGCTGCGCAGTTTCCATTCGCGGGCCGATGGTCAGGCGCATGGCTGTGTTTCGGTTGCGGAACAGGGCGATGATCTCTGTGTCGCCTCGAAAGGCCATGGCAAAATCCTGCGCCTTGACGGCGCCGCCCGGGGGATCTGATGGCGGGGGATCTGAAGATGGAAACCGTGGTTGAACTGCAAAATGCCACCAAAAGCTTCGGCGGCATTGCGGCGTTTCGCGACATGGATTTCACTTTGCGCAAGGGCGAGGTCCATGCGCTTCTGGGGGAAAACGGCGCCGGGAAATCGACGCTGACCAAGGTGATTGCCGGTGTCTACCGGCTGAGCCAGGGCCGCATGCTGCTGGACGGGCGCGAGGTCAGCTTTGCCTCGCCCGCTGAAGCGCTGAAAAACGGCGTCGTCATGGTGTTCCAGGAGACCAATCTGGTTCCCGCCATGACCGTCGCACAGAACATCTATCTGGGCGACGAAAAGATGTTCAACCGCCTGCGCGGTCTCTATATCGAGGCGCGGCAATTCCTTGTCGGCATGGGGTTTCAGGTTGATCCGACCGCCCAGGTCTCGACGCTGGGGGCGGCGCAAAAGCAGATGGTCGAGATCGCCCGCGCGGTGCATCACAATGCCCGTGTCATCATCTTTGATGAGCCGACCGCGACGCTGACACCCGAGGAAAAGCGCCATTTCTTCATGCTGATCGAGCGGCTGAAGGCAAAGGGTGTGGCCATTGTTTTCATCACCCATGCGCTGGAAGAGGCGCTGGAGGTCTCGGACCGCATCACGATCCTGCGCGACGGCCAGCTGGCTGCGACCGGCGCGGCACACGACTTCACCCGCGAAAGCATCGTCCAGGCGATGGTCGGGCGGACCCTGTCGGAAAGCCTGCATGGCAGCGTGAAACGCAAGCCCCGGCCTTATGGCGAAAAGGTTCTCAGCGTCGAGAACCTGTCCTGCGGCGCCATGGTCCGGAACTCGTCCTTCTCGGTCTTTGGTGGCCAGGTGACGGGGATTTTCGGCCTTGTCGGCGCGGGCCGGTCAGAGATGGCCAAGGTCGTTGCGGGCGTCCTGAAACGCGATTTCATGCATGGCGGCGAGGTGCGGCTGAACGGCAAACCGGTGCGCTACCGCGTGCCACGTCCGGCGATGCGCGATGGCATCGTCTACGTCACCGAAGACCGCAAACATGACGGGTTTTTCGAAACCATGACGGCGGGGCAGAACCTCCTGCTGGGGGAATTGTCGAAACAATCGAACCCGCTTTCCGTTGTCTCGCCGCGCCGTGCGCTGGAGCTGGCAAAGGAATGGGGCGAGCGGCTCCGGCTGAAGCAGATCTCGGACCGGGCGCGGATGATCGAACTGTCTGGCGGCAATCAGCAAAAAGTGGTGATCGCGAAATCGCTGATCCAGGAGCCGAAGCTGATCATTTTCGATGAGCCGACCCGCGGCGTCGATGTCGGCGCGATTGTCGAGATCCATCAACTGATCCATGATCTTGCCGATCAGGGGCTCGCGGTGGTGGTGATATCGTCCTATCTTCCTGAAATCATGGCGGTTTCCGACCGTATCCTGGTGGCCAAACGCGGCAAGATCGTCGAAGAGATGATGGCCCTTGACGCGGATGAAGAAAAGATCATGTTCGCGGCCGTTCACTGAGCCGCCCTGGCGCGGGGCGCGTATCAGCCCCCGCCGGCGGCGCATAGGCATCCGGATAGACGAAGCGGCGGCCAGGCTCAGAGACAGGGGTTTTCGGGAAAGGCTGACAGCAGCCCGCCCCGGGGCTACGATCTTGTCACAGGGGGGCCGTCATGGCTGCAAGCAATATCAATCTTAAATTGCTGCAGACCTTTCTGTTGGCGGCAGAGCATGGCAGTTTCCGCCGCGCGGCCGAAGAAAGCAACCGCTCGCCCTCGGCCGTGTCGATGCAGATCCGCGATCTCGAGGCGCAGGTGGGGATGAGCCTTTTCATCCGTACGCCGCAACGCGCCAATCTGACCTCGGAAGGGCGGGTGCTTTATGAACAGGTCAGCCATGCGATGGCCGAGGTGCAGGCCGGCCTGGCGCGCCTGTCTGAGGTCGCGGCGCAGCGGCGTGGCCATGTGCGGATAGCCTGTGCGCCCACCCTCGCCTCGACCCGGCTCGGGCGTATCCTTGCGACCTTCAAGCTGCGTTATCCGCGCAGCCTGGTGGATCTGAAGGAAACGCCGCCCAATGGCGCGCTTGCGCTTTTACAGGAGCAGGAGGTCGAGCTTTATATCGGGCCGGAAGTGCCCGGGCTCAGCGATTTCCAGTTCGAGCCGATCCTCGAAGACCATCTCGTCGCCTGTATCCCCGCCGATTTCGACGAGGGCGCGCAGCGTTTCATGCTGTCAGAGGTGGCGCGTTTCCCGCTGATCCTGCTGGACCGCCAGACCGCGATCCGGGCACAGATCGACCGGCTGGCTGCAGATCAGGACATCTCGCTGAACCTGCAATATGAGGTTCAGAACGCCTATACTGCGATTGCGCTGGCTTCGGCCGGGCTTGGTGTGGCGCTGGTGCCGGAAATTGCGGTGCCGATGATGCCGACGGCCGAATTCCGGGTGGTGCGGATCTCGGATCCGGGCTCGACCCGCGCGGTCGGGATCCTGACCGCGAAGGGCTATGTCCAGCACAGCTATTCCGAACAGCTGATCGAACTGATCCGCACCGAACTGGGCCGCATCTAGTCGGTATTGATCCAGATCGCCTTGGTCTCAAGATATTCGCTCAGGTGCTCCAGCCCGCCCTCGCGGCCATAGCCCGACATTTTCATGCCGCCAAACGGCACGGCGGGGTCGATGGCGTGATACATATTCACCCAGACCGATCCGGCACGGATGCGCCGCGAAAGTTTATGCGCGGTGCCCAGATGCGTCGTGAAAATTCCCGCCGCGAGGCCGTAGGGCGTGGCATTGGCGCGCTGCACCACCTCGTCCAGCGTGTCAAAGGGCATGGCGGAAATCACCGGGCCGAAGATCTCTTCGCGGGCGATGGTCATCTCATCGGTGACGCCACCAAAGACGGTAGGCGCGATGAAATTGCCGCCCTCAAGCCCCGGAAGCTCAAGCCTGTTGCCGCCGGTATAGGCCTCGGCGCCCTCTTCCAGGCCGGTGTGAAGGAACCCTTCGATCCGCTGGCTCTGCCGGGCCGAGATGATCGGGCCGATGTCGGTTTCCGGGGCGATCCCGTCGCCGATCCTGAGCTTCGCGGCATAATCCGCGACGCGTGTGACGAAATCGTCATGGATCTCGCGCGCGACAAACAGGCGCGATCCGGCGATGCAGATCTGGCCGGAATTGGCAAAGACCGCCATCGCGGCCACGGGGACCGCCTTGTCGATATCCGCGTCGCGGCAGATGATGACCGGTGATTTGCCGCCCAGCTCCAGTGAGACATGTTTCAGCGTGCCGGTGGCGGCGCGGGCAATGGCCTGACCGGTGGCGGTCGAGCCGGTAAAGACGATCTTGTCGACATCGGGATGTGCCGCCAGCGCCGCGCCGGCATCGGCTCCGGTTCCTGTCACCACATTCAACACGCCTTCAGGCAGGCCCGCCTCTGCCATCAGCCGTGCGATCATCAGCACGGTCAGCGAGGCTTCCTCTGACGGTTTCAGTACCACCGTGCAGCCGGTTGCCAGCGCCGGTGCGATCTTCCAGACCGATCCCGCAATCGGGGCATTCCAGGGGATGATCGCGCCGACGACGCCGATGGGCTCTTTCACCGTCTGTGACAGGATCTCGCCGGGAAAGGAATTCGGGATGGTCTGACCATGGATCGCCACGGCCTGACCTGCGTAGAACCGCAGCATTCCCAGGACGCGCCGTGAATTGCCCAGGGTGCGGGCAATCGGCATCCCCATATCCAGCGTGTCCGAAAGGCACAGATCTTCCCATTCCGCTTCGAACCGCTCGGCAATACGCAACAGAAGCGCCTGGCGTTCAAAGGGGGTGAATTTCGACCACGGCCCCTCAAAAGCGCGGCGTGCGGCCCGGACGGCGGCGTCGATATCGGCAGCGCCGCCTTTCGGGACGGTGGCGAGCAGGGCGCCGGTGGCGGGATTGCGGGCTTCCATCACCTCGCCCGAGACGGCGCCGACCCATTGGCCATCAAGGAACATCGGGCGGAAGCCGCCATCGTAAAGCGCGCGCGCGCGGCTGGTCCAGTCAGTCATGTCATTCCCTCCGGCCGGTCAGATCGCCGGGTCTCTGCGGCACAAAATACCCGGCGCGCGGCTGCGCTCAAGGAAGGAAACCTGATCGCGCGTTCAGATAATGCGGCTGTCACCGGCGCCGGCTTTCCCCCATTCTGCCGGCGTTTGGCGGGGGGGCAAAGCCCCGCGAAGGAGATATGATGCGACTGAGTGGTAAGATTGCTGTCGTCACCGGCGGCGGTTCGGGCTTTGGCGAAGGGATCGTGCGGAAATTCGTGGCCGAGGGCGCGAAAGTCGTGCTGATGGACCGCGATCAGGCCAATGCTGAACGGGTGGCGGAAAGCCTTGGCGCTGATTGCCGCCCCTTCATCGGCGATGTGGCAAGCGCCGAAGGCATGACGGGCGCACGCGATCTGGCGCTTTCGGTCTTTGGCGGGCTGAATGTGCTGGTCAACAATGCCGGCGTGGGCCATCTGCCAACCCCGCTTGATGAGCTGGGCGAGGCGAATTTCGACCGGATCGCCAATGTGAACATGCGCTCGATCTATCACGGTGCCCGGGCGATGGTGCCGCATTTCAAAGCGCAGAAAGCCGGTGCGATCCTGAATGTGGCCTCGACCGGCGGGGTCTCGCCGCGCCCCAATCTGACTTGGTACAATGCCTCCAAGGGCTGGGTGATCACTGCGACCCGCGCCATGGCGGTGGAGCTTGCCCCGTTCGGGATCCGCGTCAATGCGATCAACCCGGTGGCGGGCGATACGCCGCTTCTCTCCACCTTCATGGGGTCTGACACGCCCGAGATCCGCGCGAAATTCCTCGCTTCGATCCCGCTTGGCCGGTTCTCGACGCCCGAGGATATGGGCAATGCGGCCGCGTTCCTGTGTTCCGAAGAAGCTTCGATGATCACCGGCGTCGCGATGGAAGTCGATGGCGGGCGCTGTATTTGAGGTCTGATGATGAAAGAGACCTATGATATTGCGGTCGTCCCCGGTGACGGCATCGGCCCCGAAGTGGCGGCCGCCAGCGTCGAGGTGCTGCGCGCGGCCTTCGGGAATGACTGCCCGCTGCGCTTTGCCGATCATCCGGCGGGGGCCGAGCTTTATCGCCGAACCGGCGAGAGCTTTCCGGAAACCACCTTCCGCGCCTGTGCGGGGGCGGACGCGGTCTTACATGGCGCGGCGGGAATTCCGGGCGTCGTCCATCCTGACGGGACCGAAGCCGGGCTGGATTTCACGCTGCGTCTCCGGTTCGAGCTGGATCTTTACGCCAATATCCGCCCGATCCGGCTTTATCCCGGCATCCGCTCGCCGCTGGCGGACGTGAAGCCCGGAGATATCGATTACATCATCCTGCGCGAGAACAGCGAAGGGCTTTACGCCGCCCGGGGCGCCGGCGCGCAGCTGCGCGGCGAGATGGCGGTGGATACCCTGGTTCAGACCCGCAAAGGGGTCGAACGCATCGTGCGCAAGGCGTTCGAGCTGGCACGGGCCTCGAACGGCGCGCCTGCAGATGGCGTGAAGCGTGTCACCTGTGTCGACAAGGCCAATGTGCTGCGCAGCTATGCGTTTTTCCGCGCGATCTTTGACGAGGTGGCGGTGGAGTATCCGGATATTCAGACCGAGCATGGTCTGATCGACGCGATGGCGATGTATCTGGTCACAAAGCCGGGCCATTACAATGTGATCGTGACCGAGAATATGTTCGGGGACATCTTGTCAGATCTCGCAGCCGCGACGATTGGCGGCATGGGGCTTGCCCCTTCGGCCGAGGTTGGCGAGGGGCAGGGGCTTTTCCAGGCGGCACATGGCTCGGCCCCGGATATTGCGGGCAAGGGGGTCGCGAACCCCTATGGCACCGTGCTTTCGGCGGCGTCGATGCTGGAATGGCTGGCGGCGCGGCATGAAGACAGCCGCCTCTCGGCGGCCGCAACCCGGATCCGTACTGCCGTCAGCGCGGCAATTGCCGATGGGCTGATCAGCCGTGATCTGGGCGGCGACAGCGGCAGTGCCGCCATCACCGAAGGGTTGCGCGCCCGCCTGACCTGATCGGGCGCTGTTTGAAATAGCAGGGCGCGGGGGCCAGAGTCCGCGCGCCTTTACCTTATGCCTTGCAGGGCATTCCTGCCGGGTTCCGGCGGCTTAACCAGACCAGAGCCAGCCCCGCCGCCGCGGTCAACCCGCCCGCGACCGGCACTGCGCTATAGCCCAGATCCAGCGCGATCACCGCGCCGCCAAGCGCCGCTCCGATTGCATTGCCGAGGTTGAAGGCCCCGATATTCACCGAAGAGGCAAGGCCCGGCGCATCCGCTGCGGCCTGCATCACCCGCATCTGCACCGGCGGCACGATGGCAAAAGCGGCTGCCCCCCAGAGAAACAGTGTGATCGCGGCACCGGGAAGCGTTCCAAGGGCAAAGGGCGCGACCAGCATGATCAGCGAAAGCGTCGCGAGGAATGTCGCCGTTGCTCCTTCCAGCGACCAGTCGGCCATTCGGCCGCCCAGCCAGTTCCCGAAGGTGAAGCCCAGCCCGATCAGCACCAGCGCCAGCGTCACAAACCCGTCCGACGCGCCTGCCAGGGTCGCCAGCACCGGCGCGACATAGGTGTAAAGCACGAACATCGCGCTGGCCCCAAGCACCGTCGTGGCCAGCGCCACCAGCACCGGCGGCCGTGTCAGGACGCGCAGTTCACGCGCGATTTCGGGGCGTGCGCCGGCGCTGCCCTGCGGCAAAGCCAGCCACAGGGCGGCGATGGTCAAAAGGCCAAGGGCCGCCGTCCCGGCAAAGGCCTCGCGCCATCCGGTCACCTGTCCGATCCATGTTGCCACCGGCACGCCGCCGATATTGGCGATTGTGAGACCCATGAACATGGTCGCGACCGCGCTGGCCTGTTTCTCTTTCGGAACGAGGCTTGCGGCCACGACCGAACCCAGCCCGAAGAAGGCGCCATGGTTCAGGCTGGTCACCACGCGCGCGGCCAGCAGCGTCCAGTAATCAGGCGACAGCGCCGACATCAGATTGCCAAGCGTGAAAATCGCCATCAGCACCATCAGCGCCGTGCGTTTGCCAAAGCGCGCG
The DNA here is from genome assembly GCF_900105075.1 of Rhodobacter sp. 24-YEA-8. NCBI lineage: Bacteria > Pseudomonadati > Pseudomonadota > Alphaproteobacteria > Rhodobacterales > Rhodobacter > Rhodobacter sp. 24-YEA-8. The sequence continues at coordinate 31,771 of NZ_FNSK01000005.1, read as the reverse complement.
AAAAGCAGCGTCATGACCGGTGCCCCGATCATCACCCCGAGGGCATAGGCGCTGACCAGCATCCCGGCGGAAGGGATCGAGACCCCGACCCCCCGCGCGATCACCGGCAGCATCCCCATCGGCGAGAATTCGGTCACGCCGATGGCAAAGGCCCCCACGGCGAGGGCCAGCAACGGCCAGTTCAGTTTGCGGTTTTCCATGGGCTATCCTCAGGCGGTCCAGTCAGGTGCCAGACCTGCGGGCGAGACGATGCGGCCATCGGCGCGGGCAAGGCCGCTGATCGCTGCCATCTCGGACCCGGTCAGCTCAAAGTCAAAGATGTCGAAATTCTCGGTCACACGCGCGGGGTTGGCGGTTTTCGACAGGGCGACAAAGCCTTGCTGGATCAGCCAGCGCAGCCCGACCTGGGCGGCGGTCTTGCCATACCCCGCGCCGATCCCGGCGATCAGCGGATCCTTTGGCACCGCGCCGTCGGCCATGCCAAAATAGGCGGTCAGGGATGTGCTGGTTTCCCGCGCCAGAGTGGCCATCTCTGACTGATCGAGCCAGGGGTGGATCTCGATCTGATTGGTCACGATGGGGGCTGCGCTGGCTTCGGTTGCCCTGCGCAGCTGGCTGCGGTTGTAATTGCTGACGCCGATATGGCGGGTCTTGCCCGCTGCCAGGGCCTCGTTCAACCAGTCGATCTGTTGCGCAACCGGCACCTGATCGCCGGGCCAGTGCGCCAGCAAAAGATCAACCTGATCGACTCCGAGCTTGTCGAGACTTTCATCGACCGAAGCCGCAAAATGATCTGCTGTGTAATTCGCCACACAGACCTTGGTGGTCAGAAACAGCTCGCTGCGCGGCAGGCCCGACGTCTTCAGCGCCTGGCCCAGCGATGCCTCGTTCTCATAGATCTGCGCCGTGTCGAAATGGCGAAATCCGGCCGCGATCGCAGCCGGGATGATGGCCTGCACCTCGGGGTCAGACATGCGGAACACGCCAAAGCCAAGCGCCGGGATCACAGCCCCATGGGTCTTTACAAATTGCATCCTGTTCTCCTTTGCCAGATCCATCGGGCGGCTGGCGTTGCCCCCAGATAGACCTGCTGCGAGGGCTTGATAATTCCTTCGATCTTCGCATCATCTGTGAAATTATTTCCTGGATGCGCTGAGAGGGGCAGGGGACGGGGATGGACAACCGCGCAGGCGAGATGCAGGTGTTTTTGCGGGTGGTTGAATCCGGCAGTTTCTCCGAGGCGGCCCGGCAGTTGTTCATGACCCCTTCCACGGTCTCGAAACTGGTCGGGCGGATCGAGACGCGGCTTGGCGTGCGGCTGCTTGAACGCTCGACCCGGCGGCTTTCGCTCACCGGCGAGGGGCAGGTCTATTATGAACGCAGCCTGAACCTGCTGGCGGAGATGGACGCGATCGAGGCCGATCTGCGCCAGGGCGCGGCCAGCATCACCGGCAAAGTACGGGTCTCGGCCTCGGTCGGGCTGGGGGTGGTGGCGATACAGCCATTGCTGCCGGAGTTCTGGCAGGCATATCCGAATATCACCCTGGATCTTTCGATCTCGGATGAGGTCGTGGATCTTTATCTCGACCGCACGGATGTGGCGTTTCGGGTGGGGCGGCTGGCAAGCTCGGGTCTGACCGCGATCCGTCTGGGCCATGCGGCGCGCAAAATCGTGGCCTCGCCCGACTATCTGCGCCGGCGCGGTGTGCCGCAAAGCGGTGCCGACCTGGCGGATCATGCCTGCCTTGGCCTTAATTTCCGCCGTTCATCGCCTGTCTGGCAGCTGAAGGAGGGCGCGCGGATCATCGACAACCGCGTGAATGGCCCGCTTCTGGCAAATAATGGCGAGACGGTGCGTCAGATGGCGCTGGCCGGAATGGGCCTTGCGCGGATGGGGGAGTTTCATATCCGCAAGGATCTCGCGCGCGGCACCCTGGTCGAGGTGCTTGCCGGGGCCGTCGACGGTGACAATGAAGATGTGCATGCCGTCTTCCCGGGCGGCGATCACATGCCGCGCCGTGTCCGCGCGTTTCTCGATTTCATGACGCCCCGCCTGCGCGCGTTTCTGGAACAGGCGCCGGGTTATCGCAGCAGCTGATACCGTATCGGCGTGGCATCCGCGTGACTGTGACAGGCTTGTCCGCCGGCAAAACCAAAGGCAAACTCCTCTTGCGAGGTAACCCGCGCTCACCCCTGGCGGCGTGACCCGGATGCCTTCGAAGTCAAAGCCTGTGCGGCATCGGCGAAAGGATTTTCGACAATGCCGCGGCGGTGGTTATCTTCGCCCGGCAGCAAGAAGGCGAAACGGCAGATCCGGCCGCGCGCCAGGCCGATGATCCGGTGCGCTGGCGGGTTGCCTGGGATCGGGCCAATACGCTGATCCGGGAAAGTCACAACCACGCGCTGAAGTGGCGCCGTGCCCTGCTGATCTGGCTGGACGAGGAAATGGTGTGGGTCGCGCCGAAACTCGGAACCAATCGCCAGCCGCCGGTGTTCAGCAATGCGGCTGTCCGGTTTTGTCTGATGGTGAAGGCCCTGCGCGGGCCTTTGTCCTGTCGCGCGGCCGGCAGATCAGCGTGCGTTGCTGAGCCGGTCGAGCAGCACGTCGAGCTCCGGGTCGCTCTCGGGGTGGATCAGTTCACCAGGCGCCGGGTAGCTGCCGCCGGCGACCTCGCTGCGAAAGGCGGTCAGCGCCCTTTGCCGTTCGGTGACGATCTGCTGGCGCAGGCTGGCCACATCCCCCCATGACCGGGCATGGCGTGGCAGGCGCGGGCTGTCGCCGATGATATCCGAGGTAAACAGGAACGCGACATCACCGCCCGGGCCAGAGCCAAGCGAGACGGTGACCAGTCCCGATTTGCGGGTGATCGCCGCGAGCAAAGGTGCTGCGACCAGCTCGGCCTCGACCGCGAAGGCACCGGCCTCTTCGAGACGACGGAAGCGATGCCAGAGCTCCTCTGCCTCGCCAGGCTCGCGCCCGACGCCACGGGTGCGGCCGGTCCAGGTGCTTTTGCGTGGCACAAAGCCCAGATGGCCCATGACGGGGATATCTTCGGCCGCCAGCAGGCTGACGATGGAAAGACGCCGCGCGGTGATCACCGCATCGGCACCATCGGTCAGCGCGCGAAAGGCGGTGCGCAGGATCTCATCTTCGGTAATCGCTTCGGCGAAGCCAAGCGCCGCCGTCACAAAGACCCGCTTCGATCCGCGCCGTACCGTTGTCACATTGGCGGCACGGCAGACGACCATCTCGATCCCGGCGGCCTCGGCGGCTGCGGCCTCTTCGGCGGTATCGGCGGTGACCTGGGCGTGGCGGGCGGGGGTGCCTTTCCCCGCCCGGAGCGAGCCGACCGTTACCATGCGCTCGGCCGGTTGCGCGGCCCAGTCAAAGATCTTCGGCATCAGGCTTTCAGCTTCCGCGCATATTCCGGCGGTGCGATCACGCCCGGCTTGTCGAACCATTTCGGCACATCTACGCCCGACCACAAGAGAATATTGCCCCAGGGGTCAAAAGCGCCGGTGCGCACGATCACTTTGGCCTGTGCCGCCATAGCACCCAGGATATTGGCATGGGTGGTCATCTCGTGATCGGCATCCGGGAAAAGGGTCTTCACCTTGTCCAGCAGCACCGGGTTATTGGTCGGCAGATTGTCGGCATAGCCCACTTTTTCCGCCACGAAATCCGAGGCGATCAGCGACAGAATCTGTCCGAGGTCTGGCAGGTCTTTCTCAATCGCGAGATCGACCCGCCAGGTGGTATCTGGGATCGGAAAGCCTGCATCACAGACGATCATCAGATCGCCATGCCCCATCGAGGCAATGGCGTGGTTCAGTTCGGCATTGAGGATACGACCGCGTTTCATTGGAGTTCCCTGGCAAAGGTTTCGATTTCATGGCGCCGCCCAAGGGATGGCACCACGCCGAGTTTCGTGCAGGCCCAGGAGCCGCAAAGCGTGCCATAGCGCGCGGCATCGGGGATGGATTTCCCCTCGGCCAGCGCCACGGCAAAGCCCGAACAGAACGCATCGCCCGCGCCCGTGGTATCGACCACGGCGACCTCGGGGGCGCGGATATGCAGGTCATGCTCGTCCGAGAGGATCAGAACGCCCTCGCGGCCAAGCGTCACCACCACGGTGCCAACGCCCAGACGGCGCAGACGGATCGCAAGGTCGCGCGAAGGGGTCGGGTCGTCAGGTTTCAGGCCCAGCAGAATCCGCAGCTCGCTTTCATTCGGGATCAGCACATCGACATGTTTGAAGATCGACGGGTGCAGCGCACGGGCCGGGGCCGGGTTCAGCACCGTCCGCGCCCCCGAGGCTTTGCCCAGTTCCATCGCGCGCGAGGCGGCGGCATCGGGGATTTCCAGCACGGTCATCACCACATCCGACATGGCCAGCCGGTCGGCGGATTTATCGACCTGGGCGGCATCCATCGCATTATTCGCGCCCATATCGAGGATGATGAAATTGTTGCCCTCGGTGTTGAGGATGATGAACCCCACCCCGGTTGCGCGGTCCGGCAACTCGGTCACATGGCGGGCGTTCACCCCTTCGGCGCGGTACATATCGGTGGCGATCTTGGCCAGTGCGTCATTTCCCACACAGGCGACCAGCGCGGAATCCGCCCCAAGCCGCGCGGTGGCGACCGCCTGGTTCGACCCTTTGCCCCCAGGCCCCATATCAAAATCAGACCCCAGAATTGTCTGGCCAAAAATCGGCAGGGTGGGGGTTCTGATCGTCATCCCAACCGCAAAACTGCCGACAACGGTAATAACCGGTTTCTTCATGCTGCCCCCTCCACTTCGGACAGATGCGCGGGCTGCACACTTGCCGCCATCATCAGATTTTGCTCGGAAATCTCTGCTCCGGTGAAATCGCGCGAGACCTCGCCATGCGCCATCATCACCACCCGGTTCGCGTGCAGCACCAGCTCCGGCAGTTCCGATGAGATCATCAGAACCGCGAGCCCCTCTTCGGCGAGGCGCTTGAGGATCGCGTAGATTTCAGCCTTCGCGCCGACATCGATGCCGCGGGTCGGCTCATGCAGGATCAGGACCTTCGGCTCTGACACAATGCCGCGCGAGAGGATGATCTTTTGCTGGTTGCCGCCCGAAAGCGTGCCCATCACCTGGCCCGGCCCGGATACGCGGGCGTCAAAGGCGCGGATCTGCTGACCTGCGGTTTCGCCGATCAGGGCATTCAGCAATACGCCGATCCTGGAATGGTGGTCGAGCGTCGAGGAGACCACATTCTGCGCGACCGACATCGACAAAAGCGCGCCGCCATTGCGGCGATCCGCCGGGATCAGCGCGATACCGGTGCGAATGGCAGCCATCGGCTTCTGCGCCGGCAGTGACTGGCCGGAAATCGTCACCGTGCCGGAACGCGGGCAGAGGCCGAAAATCGCTTCGGCCAGGATATCCTTGCCGCTGCCGGGAAGACCGCCGATCCCGAGGATCTCGCCGGGCCGCAGATCAAGCGAGATGCCGTTGATCTCGCCCGGTACCCGGAAGTCGCGCAGGGACAGAACAGGTGCCGTGTCGCGCGGTGGGTGGGTCAGCCCGTAAGGCGCGGCATCCCCCAGATCGCGCCCGACCATCGCGGCGACAAGATGCGGCACTTCGACCCCGGTCAGATCGGTGAGGCTTTCGACCAGTTCGCCGTCACGCATGACGCTGATCCGGTCGGAAAGTGCGAGAACCTCGCTCAGGTGATGCGAGATATAGACAATCGCCACACCATCCGCGCGCAGCTGGCGCATGATATTGAACAGATGTTCGGATTCATGCGGCGAGAGTGCCGAATTCGGCTCATCCAGCACCAGGACCCGCACTTTGCGGGCCAGCGCGCGGGCGATCTCGACCAGTTGCATCTGGGCCACTGACAGATCGCGCAAAGGTGTCGCGGGGTCGATATCCATCCCCAGCCGGGCGAGGATTGCACGGGATTGTCCTTGGGCGCGCGCCCGCCGGATCAGCTGCCAGGACGGGATCTCTGCGAGCGCCGGCAGCATTACATTCTCGCCGACCGAGAGATTACGGCACAAAGACAGTTCCTGGAACACCACGGCGATCCCGCGCCGCCGCGCGTCCAGCGGCGAGGACAGCCGCAGGGGTTTGCCATCCAGCATAAGCGTGCCCTCGCTTGGCGCCAGAACGCCCGCGAGAATATTCATAAGCGTCGATTTTCCCGCGCCATTCTCACCGATGACGGCATGGATCTCGCCCGGGTTCAGCGACAGCGACACATTCGAGAGCGCGCGCACACCGGGGAAAGATTTGCCGATCCGCTGAAAACTGACGACGGGGGACGTGTCCATCTGCATTCCGTGCCGATCTGTTCAGAAACTGTCCGGGAAACGTCCCGGGCCCTGACGGGCCCGGGACGCTTTGATCAGTTCAGGTCTGCGATATTTGCAGAGGTGAAGATGCCGACGCCGGTGTCGAGATCGTCAATGGTCTCGCCGTTGAGAAACTTCGCCAGCAGATCAACGGCGGCAAAGCCCTGGGCTTCCGGAGCCTGGTCGATGGTCGCCTGGATTACCCCGTTCTCGACAAACTCGACCGTCTGATCAAGCAGGTCGAAACCGACGATCTTGACCTCGCCCGCGCGACCATTGCGATCCACCCAGGAACCGGCTGCCGGAGTGGTGCAGCATTCAAGGCTCAGAAGCCCCGAGATTTCCGGGTTGCCGAGCATGGCGTTTTCAATCGCGGCATACATTTCCTGCGGGTCAGTGCCGGTATTGACGGTCTGCACCACCTCGGCTGCGGGGCAATCGGCCGCCATCGCCTCGCGCGCGCCGCTTTCGCGGTCGAGCGACCATTGCGCTGCTGCGTCCAGCGTCAGGATCAGCAGCTTGCCTTCGGGATGAACTTCGCACATCAGCTTGCCGGCTTCGCGGCCCGACTGGATCAGATCCTGGCCGGCGAATGCGATGCGTTTGCTGTCGGGATTGTCGGTGTTGTAGGTGATGACCGGGATCCCGGCCTCGACCACGCGGTCGATGATCGGTGCCAGCGCATCGGTCGAGACCGAGGAAATCGCCAGCCCGTCCATCGTGTCGAGCAGCGCCTCGATCTCATTGATCTGGCCATCGGCATTGGCGCCGACCGGGCCGATGAATTTCGCTTTGACCTTGTCCAGCGCATCGCCGCGCTCGACGCCCGCGCGGATCTGCGGCGCGAATTCATTCGAGACATCGTGATACGAGACAAAGATGTTCAGTTCTTCGCCCGCAGCCACCTTTTCAGCGATCCGCGGCGCCAGTGCGAAATCCTTGACATTGATTGGGTCAGCCCCGGCCAGCATCGGCCAGGAAAGCCCCGCGACCAGCGCGGTTCCAAGCAGTTTTTTCATCCTAGGTCCTCCCTCTTTGTTGTTTTCGATCATGCCCTCCCGCATGATCGCCCCGTTCGGGGTCTTCAGATCCGGCGTTCCCGGATGGTCCATTTATCAATGGCGACCGCGACCACGATGACGAGGCCGATCAGGAACTCCTGGGCAAATGGGGAAACCCCGGTCAGCACCAGCCCGTTGCGCAACACGCCGATGATCAGCACACCAAGGATGGTGCCGATGATGGTGCCTTCGCCGCCCGCAAGCGATGTGCCGCCGACAATGGTGGCCGCGATCACATCCAGCTCCAGCCCCAGTCCGGTGCGCCCGGCCTGGCCCGAAGGCAGGAAGGCAATCGACAGGATGCCGGCGAAGGCGGCAAGGCCACCCATCAGCGCGAAGGCTGCGATCTTGACACGCTCGACCGAGATCCCGGAGACGCGTGCCGCCTTTGTTGAACCGCCCACCGCCAGCACGCGGAACCCAAATGAGGTCCGCGCCAGCAGGAACCAGCCCGCCAGCGCGATCAGGGCAAAGAACACAAGCTGCATCGGAATGCCGGCAGCCGAGCCCTGACCAAGGAAGGTGAACTGCGCCAGCACATCCGGCGCGGCGCCATTTTTGGCATTGACGGTCACCGGGCGACCATCCGTCAGGATCAGCGCCGCGCCGCGCACCATCGACAACATGCCCAGCGTCGCGATCAGCGAAGGCAGCCGCCCATAGGTCGACAAAAGCCCGTTGATGATGCCGATCACAATCCCGGCCAGGATGCCCAGCACCAGGGCCGCGAAAAGCCCGTAGCCGGCGACGATCACCATGCCGGTCACGAGGCCGCAAAACGCATAAATCGACCCCACCGAGAGGTCGACTTCGCCCGAGGCGAGCACGAAAGTCATGCCGACCGCCATGATCCCCAGAAGCGAGACCTGACGCCCGATATTCAGCAGATTGTTGGTTGTGAGAAAGCGGTCATTGAGCAGCGTCAGCGCAATACACATGACCAGAAGGGCCAGCGCGACGCCGGTTTCGCGCCCGCCGAACCGCAGGAACCGCTTTTTTGCCGCTTTTGCGGCAGGCTGTGCCAGAGACCCTGTCATCAGCTTCCTTTCCGGGATGGCCGCAATCAGGGCCTTTCTGGGATGGCGAATGGCCCGCCGTCGCGGGCCACAATGGCTCAGGAGAACCGAAGTCAGGCAGCCATGAAGCTGCCGGCAGGAACCGGCTTCATCTCTTCGTAATTGCCATATTCGCGCAGACGGGCGAAGGGCGCATTCGAGACGGCGTTATAAGAGCAAATGTAACCCCAGCGATAGGTGTCGCTGTTATTTGCATCCGAGCGGTGCAGCAGATTGCCGTGGAACACCAGCGCGTCACCGGCTTCCATCTCGACATAAAGATGCTCGTAACGCTCGATGGCGGCCTCGAGATGGGTGCGCGCCACATTGGTCTGGCCGTCTTCGCGGACGTGGTCGAGACGACCGAGCTTATGCGTGCCGCTCAGCACCTGGAGGCAGCCGTTTTCTTTGGTTGCTTTGTCGAGCGAGATATAGATCGACAGCATATCGGGGCGCAGGCAGCCATTATTGTACCAGTAGCCAAAGTCCTGGTGCCATTCCCAGGCACCGCCCTCGCGCGGCTGTTTCATGGTCATCTTATGGCTGTAAAGGTAGGCCTCTTCGCCCAGAAGTGCCTCGGCCTGCAACACCATGCGCTGGTCACGGGCCAGAAGCCCGTATTTGTCATCGCCGGCGGTGTTCCACATTTTCAGAAGCGTGCTTTTGCCATCGCGGTCACCCTTGGCCATGACACTGCCTTCGCGGGCTTCTTCTTCAAGCTGCTTGCGGGCGTGGTCGCGGAAATTGGTGACTTCTTCGGCTGAAAGCAGCCCTTTGACGATATAGAAGCCATCTTCCGCATAGCGGTTCTGCTGGTCCCTGGTCGGCATGAGCATGACCCGGCCCTCCCTCTGTCTTCGAAATGAAATCCGATCCTCCGAACCGCGCGCCATGGCTGCAGCGGCCCCTCCTGTGGCGGTTATGACCTGTCGCGCGTCATTCTAAAATGGACTCTCAGATCAATTATTTGTATAAAACGCGCATGATTCCGCCCCACGAAAAACGAACGGTTTTTGTCGAAAACCTGCATACGCTGCCGGATCCCCGCTGGGACGGCGCGCTTGCCCGAGTGGCCCGGGCGGGCCATGTGATCTGCGGCCCGGATTATGCGATCAGCCGGATGTCTTCGCCGGGTTTCGATCTGCTTTACTGCCGGGAAGGGCAGGGGACGATCCGCATCGGCGAGGAGCTGCGCCGGATCGGTCCCTCGACCTGTGCGGTGATTGCGGGTGATCAGCCGCATGGCCATTTCGCTGACCGACAGGACCCCTGGGTGCTGTACTGGCTGCGCATCACCGGGGCCGAGGCGACAGAGATGGTGCGCCTGCTGTTCGGCCCCGGAGGGCGGATCCCGATTGCGCGCGGAGCGGCGGTTGCCGACTGGTTTTCCCGTCTCTTTGATCTGATGCGCGAGCGGAGCAAGAACCAGGACCTGCTGATCAACCGGCAGATCGCCGAACTCTGGTCGCTGCTGAACGCCGAACGGCTGGCACTTGAAAGCGACCGCCTGCCGCCCGCGCTGATGCGCCTGATCGCCGCGATGGGTGCCCGCCCCGAGCTGCGCTGGACGGCGGAAGACATGGTCGCAACCGCCCGGATGAGCGCGGCACAGCTGCGCCGGCTGTTCAGCGCGCATCTTCAGACGACACCGCGCGACTGGCTGCGGCGGCAGCGGATCCAGCGTGCGCAGGATCTGCTTTTGCGCCAGGGGGTTACGGTCTCGGCGGTGGCCGATGCCTGCGGCTTCAGCGACATCTACCATTTCAGCCGCGAATTCCGCCGGGTGGTCGGCCTGTCACCGACCGCCTGGCGTCAGTCAGATGGCGGCGGCGGTCTGTAAGGCTTTGTCGTCATGCCCGAGGATGCCGGGCAGCACCGCCGCCAGCCGCTCGATATCCGCGCCGGTTGTGGCATGTGAAGTGACCAGCCGGATCGCGGTCTGTCCGTCTGACCGGGCAATCAGATAATGCGCAAAACCGGCCTGGCTCAGGGCCTCGCTCTGCCCGGCGCTGGCGGCAAAAAACAGCATATTCGCCTCGACCGGATAAAGCGGGGTGTGACCTGCGGCCCTCATAAGACCGGCAAGCTGGCTCGCCATGGCATTGCTATGCGCGGCCAGCCGCAGCCAGAGGTCATTTTCCAGCCAGGCGTCGATCTGGGCCGAAAGGAACCAGAGCCGCGATGCCAGATGGCCGGCGCGTTTCATCAGCCGGTCAAACCCGGTCGCCTGGTCTGGGTTGAAGATCAGAACCGCTTCGGCTCCTGTCGCGCCGCTTTTTGTCGCGCCAAGACAGAGGATGTCGACACCCGCGCGCCAGCTCAGATCCGCCGGCGTGCTGCCGGTTGTCGCCAGGGCATTGGCGAAACGGGTGCCATCCATATGGACGCCCAGCCCGGCCGCCCGTGCCGGATCGGTCAGCACCCGGATGTCGGCGGTGCGGTAGGCGGTGCCCAGTTCCGTGCACTGGCTGAGCGACAGCACGGCCGGGCGCATCCGGTGTGGATCCCGGCTGTCATGAAGGGGCGGCAGCGTGTCGGGTGTGATCCTTCCACCCGTACCCCCGACAGGCAGCAGCCGGGTCCCCGACTGGAATTCAACCGCGCCGCATTCGTCGAGATTGATATGAGAGTCGCGATGACAGATCACTTCGGCAAAACGTGGCGCGAGCTGTGTCAGGGCCAGCGCATTCGCCGCCGTGCCGGAAAACAGCGGAAAAAAGCGCAGATCGCGATCAAAGATCTCGCAAAAGCGGCGTTCGACCCTTTGGGTGATCTCATCCGTGGCATAGGGCGAATGACCATGGCGCAGGACCGGCGCGAGGGCATCGAGCAGTTCCGGCGATGGCGGGCAACTGTTATCAGACCGGAAGTCAATCATTTCAGTGCCTTGATTCCCGCAAGGACAGCCGCGCGCGGTGTCTCCTCCAGCAAATGGAACAGGCAGTCGCCAGGCAGGCAGCGCCCCATCGCGCGCGTCACCGCAACGATCCCGTCGCTGGCGAAATGCAAGGCGACCGGGGCGTCTTCCGGGCGTTCCGGCCGGTGGATCCAGCCGGCAGCCTGGCCCTTTTCCACCACATCGCCCGGCGCTGCCAGGGGCTCGAATACGCCTTCGCCCGGGGCATAGGTGAAATGGGCTTGCGTGTTGAAGACGAAGCGGGTTGCGATTTCCGCCCGCCATTCCGCAGCCATTTCGAGGATGCCGAGATGATCGAGGAGGCGGTAGATACAGCGCTCGGCCACATTCAGATCGGCGGCATTCAGCGCCCCGCCGCCGCCAAATTCGCCCGAGAGATGCATGACCCCCTTGCGCAAAGCCGCCCGTCCGGCGACGGGCGCGGCAGGGATCCCCGCCTGCGCCCAGGACAGGGGCGCGTTCATCGCCTCAAGCGCGGCGAAGGTTCTGGCCGCCATCACGGGATCACAGCTCAGATCGGCATAGGAACAGGAAAGATGGCGCAGCGAACTGCCCCCCGAATGCAGATCCAGCATCACATCGCACAGCGGCAGCAGCTCTTCAGCGATGAAAGCCGCGATCTGCCCGGTTGGGGTGTCGGTATAGTGATCCCCAAAGCTGCGGTTGAGATTGCCACCATCAAGCGGAGAGGTGCGCTGGCCCGCGACAACAGCTGGCAGATTTGCCGCCGGCAGCACGAGGATCCGGCCCCTGATGCGGCTGACATCGAGGCTGCGGACCAGCCGCGTCAGAGCAAGCTGCCCCTCATATTCATCCCCATGCGAGCCCGCCATCAGAAGGATCGTCGGCCCCTCGCCATTGGCGAAAACCGCGAAAGGAATAGCGATTGTGCCATAGGCGGAACGATGGACAGAATGCTCGACACGGATCCAGCCGACCTGGCGCCCCTGGGCGGTCAGGTCCGGCTCACACCAGACGGAGGTGAGGGACATGCAGTTCTCCGGTTATGAGGACGGTGACCGGGTTTCCGGTCACCGGAACGGTCCGGGCGGCACGCGATGCGCCCGGAGCCCTGGCGCGGCGGTCAGCCCTCCAGCCAGATCCGCTCGATGATGCGGTCGCCCGAGAGGTCTGCAACATTGCTTGGCTCAAACCCTTTGACCCGCACCGATTTTGCATCGAGGAAATCGGCAAAGACCGGGATCGCGCTTGGCCCCTCATTGTGCAGGATCGCCTGCATCTCGCCATAGATCTCTTTGCGGCGGTCGAAATCAAGCGCGGCCTTGCCCTCGGCCAGCAGGGCGTCAAAGCGCTCATTCGACCAGTAGCTTTCATTCCAGGACGATCCGGTGCCATAGATCAGCGAGAAGGTCTGGTCGATCGGGCGGTTCAGCCAGCTTGAAACCGCGAAAGGCTGCTTCATCCAGGCGTCGTTCCAATAGCCATCCGCCGGGCGGCGTTGCACATTTATCTTCAGCCCCGCTGGCCCCGCCTTGGCGGCATAGACCATCGAGAGGTCAATCGCCTCGGGCAGCGCCGCCTCAGATGTATAGAGGTCGATGCTGAAATCCTCCATCCCGGCGGCTTTGAGATGGAATTGCGCGCGTTCCGGGTCGAACAGGCGCTGCGGCAGGTCTGCATTGTAATAGGGGCTGTCGGGCGAGATCGGGTGATCATTCCCCAGCGAGCCCAGCCCGCCCATCACCAGATCCAGCATCGCCTGGCGGTCGCAGCCATACATCAGCGCCTGGCGGATATGATTGTTGCTGGTCGGTTCCTTGTCGGCGGCGCAGATAAAGGTCCAGTGGACTGCCCCGGGAGAGCGCACCAGTTCCAGTTTCGGATTGTCGCGGATGAAAGGCACGACCTTACGGTCGACCTGATTTATCACGTCGATCATGCCGCTCTGCAACGCCGCCAGCCGCGAGGTGCCGTCATTGATCACATGGATCACCACCTGATCGACATGCGCGCGATCAGATTTCCAATAATCCGGGTTGCGTTCCAGCACCGCCCGCACGCCAGGGTCAAAACTGACAAGCCGGTAGCCGCCGCTGCCGGTCAGGTTCGGCCAGTCGGTAAAGCCATCGGGCACAATCATCGCGTGATAATCGGCGAAGACGCGCATGAATTCAGCATTGGCGCTGTCAAGCACCACCGTCACCTCATCCGGCGCGGTCACCTGAATGTCGCTGATCGTGTTGAACAACGATTTCGCGCCCGAGGTCGTGTCTTCGCCGCGATGCAGATTGACCGAATAGACCACATCAGTGGCATCAAGTGTTTTGCCGTTGTGGAAGGTGACGCCGCTGCGGATCTTCAGAACCCAGGTGATGGCATCGGTGCTGTCCCAGCTTTCGGCCAGTTCGGGCGCCAGCGTGCCATCGGGCAGCACCTCGACCAGCTGGTTGCAGACCGCAACCCCGATCACCCGCTGGACCTGCTGGGTAAAAGCGCGTGGGTCGAGTGAGTTGTCGGTGCTGCCCCCGGCCATCCCCAGATTGAACACGCCGCCTTTGACCGGCGCCCCGCTTTCGGCGCGGGCCATGCCAAGCGGCAGCAATAGACCAAGTGCAGAACCCGCCGCCAGAAAGCCGCGACGGTTCAGGCCAGAGCGCGGGCCGGTGAGAGGGAAAGATGTCATCTGATTGTCCCTGTTGTCATTTGTTTTGATTGTTCAGATCGCGTTCATCGTCGCTCAGGCTGCGTTCGGTATGCTCCTGCGCCGCTTTGACAGCGGCCCCGGCATCGCCTGCGAGGATCGCGTCGATCATCGGCTGATGCCATTCGATCAGATTGATCCGGGATGGCCAGTTCAGCTCTGACCAGCGATAGAGCCATTCGGTATGGCCCGAGATCGCCTCATATTGCCGTTTGAGAAGCCCGTTCCCGCAAAGCGCGACGATGCCACTGTGAAAGCCGAGATCGGCCTTGACCCGATCCCCGGCGATCCCGGATATCTCTGCGGCTCTGAGCTGCTGGCCCAGTTCGGTCAGCCTGTCGGATTTGTCCTGATCTATGGAACTGGCAAGCAAGCGGACCGCCAGTTCCTCCAATGCGCCGCGAAGCTGATAGCTTTCGCGCAGAACTTCCGGATTGACCTCTTTCACCGACCAGCCGGCATAGGGGCGTCGGACCAGCAGGTTTTCGGTTTCCAGAGCCGCGAAAGCCGCCCGGACCGTGCCGCGCGCCACCTGGAGAGAATTCGCGATTTCCTGTTCGGTCAGGCGCTGCCCGGCCGCCAGCTCGCCCGCAACAATCATGTTGCGCAGGTGCGAAATCGCCCGGTCCGTAAGACTTACTTTCTCGAACAGCATGAAAGTCCTCCCGATTCCCCAGAGGATAGATGATTGTTAACAATCAGCAACGCAAATTTCGGCGGGAGGGAGTTTTTTGCTGGGTTTCCGGCTGCGGCGCCTGGTTTTCGGGCAGGCTGCCAGGCCCCCGGACCCCGTGGATTGCTCTTTCTTTCACCCGGCCCCGGCACGCCGGGACGTCAGGCTTGCAGCGTTCAGGATTTCCAGTGCTGCGGGCCTTCGCTGAGGCGGCGCACGATGTCTGGCAGGTTTCCGTCGGCCAGGCTTGCAAGGCTGGTTTCATCCAGCACCTCGCGGATCGCGGCGCGAAAGGCGATCCAGACATCCTGGAGCGGGCGGCTGCGGGCATTGTAATCGACCGACTGGGGCGGCGTGCCGCGCACCAGGGCGATCTCGCCCTCGATGGCGCGGATGATTTCACCGACCGAGATCGTGCGCGCCGGACGGGCCAGCCAGTAGCCGCCCTCGGTGCCGCGCTGGCTGTGCACCAGCCCGGCCCGTTTCAGCTCATTGAGGATATTGACGAGGAAGTTCAGCGGCATCGCCTGCGCACGGGCGATGGTTTCGCATTTCAGCGGCTCCTCGCCATATGCGGCCAGTTCGATCATCGCACGCAAAGCGTAATCGGTCCTCGCGGAGATATGCATCGGCCGAGACGCCCTTCCTGATAAGATCGGTTATATTGGACACTTCGCGGGTGTCGCGACCGGATCACCTCATGATTCCACAGTGAGCTGATGATGTAAAGCTTAACAGGCTTTCTGTTGCGGGCCGTGTTTCTGACTGAAATTTTCCAAAACACCCATGCCAGAAACATGGTCTGTTCCAATCTTCACTCACCTTGTTGACAAGTATTGTTATGAAGATGACTTTGCCCGCAGCAGTCCGGATCAGGCCGGTTTGAACCCCCGGTGCCGGATATAAGGAGCGAAAATGGCGGCGATTCCCCCCCTTGTCGATGGTGACTGGCTTGAGGCCAGGCTCGGTGATCCCTCTCTCAGGATCTTCGATGCGACCACGGTTCTCGCCTTCCCCGAAGACGGGCAGGATGGCTATTACACGCTGTCTTCGGGGCGCGATGCCTATATTGAGGAACATATCAGCGGTGCCGCTTTTGCCGATCTCCTGCTGGAGCTGACCGATCAGCAGGCGCAACATGCCTTCACCGTATTGCCATCCGCGACATTTGCCGGGCGGATCGGTGCGCTCGGGGTCGGGGATGACAGTGTCGTGGTGGTCTATGACCAGTTCGATCCGGCCCGCAATCCCGGCGCCTTCTATCAGCATTGGGCGGGGCGGCTCTGGTGGCAGCTGCGGCTGGAAGGCTTTGACAATGTGGCGGTGCTTGACGGCGGCCTTGCGCAATGGCGGCGCGAGGGGCGGCCGGTTGAATCGGGTGAAACCCATTATCCGCCCGCGACGTTCACCGCCCGCCGCCGCCCCGAGCTGATCGCCGACAAGGCGCAGGTGCGCGAGGCGATCACGCGCGATGATATCCTGCTGCTGAACACGGTTGATCCGGTGACCCATGCGGGCGGGCGCACCACCTTTTCGCGCCCCGGTCATATCCCGAACAGCCGCAATGTCTGGTATGAGGATATTTTTGACGCAGCGACCGGCAAGCTGAAATCTCCTGACGCGCTCCGGGCGCATTTCAGCCGGGTGGGCGCGCTCGACCCGTCAAAGCGCACCATCACCTATTGCGGCAGCGGCATCGCGGCCTCGGTCGAAGCGCTGGCGCTGGCCACGCTCGGGCGGGATGATGTGGCGGTCTATGACGGATCGCTGACCGAATGGACGGCGGATCCTGATCTGCCGCTTGAGACCGGCGCATAGGTCCGGGCCTGACCACAGACAGGGGCCGGAGCACAGACAGGGGCCAATCCCTGACGCCCCTTTCCAGACAACCATCAAACCAAAGGTAAAATGATGACCAGAGTTTCTCGTCCCACTGTGCGTGGGCTCTCCAGACGTGCGCTGTTGCAGACGGGGGCCGCCGCGGCCCTGCTACCGGCGCTTGGTGCCGGCGCGTTGCGCGCCCAGACGGTGCAGCGGATCGGGTTCACCCCTTTCAGCTATGCCGCAACGCTTTCGGTGCAGATCGCCGAGGCCTTCAATGCCGCCGCGAAACAGCTTGGCATCGAAGGCGAAAGCTTTGACGGCCAGTCTGATCCGTCGATCCAGGTCAATGGGCTGAACCAGCAGATCGGGCGCGGCTTTGGCGGCATCGCGCTGGAGGCGGTCGATGGCGGCTCGATCCGGGGTCTTGCGCGGGTGGCGGAAGAAAACAAGGTCTGGCTGAGCCATGTCTGGGGCAATGCGCCCTGGTTCACGCCCTGGGATGCCAGCGAATATTACAGCCTGCATATCCAGCCGAACGAATATGAAGGCCTGGGCCAGGTGACCCGTGTCCTGATCGAGGCGCTTGGCGGCGAGGGCACCATCGTGCGGGTCGGCGGGTTGCTGAATGACAGTTCGGATGTGGTGCGCAGCGCCGGTGCCGATAAGGTCATCGCAGAATATCCCGGTATCACCTTTGCCGGTGAACTGCCCGGCGACTGGACGCCGGAGCAATCGCAGAAGGCGGCGGCTGCGCTCCTGTCGCGCTTCCCCGATACCCGTGGCATCATCGCGCAGAATGACGATACCGCGACCGGCGTGATTGCGGCGATCCGGGCGATCGGCAAGGTTCCGGGCAAGGATATCCTGGTCGTCGGCACCAATGGCACGCTTGACGGGGCGCGCCGGATCAAAGAGGGCACGCAGCTGGCCTCGGCTGCGAATAATCCGTCCTTCATCGGCTATACGCTGGCCGCGAACCTCTATGACCGGCTGAACGGCTGGACGCCCGAGCCCCTGGAACGGGCTCTGACCTTCCGCGCCGAGATCCTGACCAAAGACAATATCGATGCCTATATCGAACGTTATATCGACGCGCCGGTCGAGACCCATTTCGATGCGACCAAAATCTCGCGGGTGAAAAGCCCCGAAGACTGGGATCCGCAATATGAACTGATCCCGAGCGATATCGACGAGCAATGGATCAATCAGCCGAAGCCGGAGGGCTATACCTATCCCGAGGCCTATGTGAAGGGCCGCGAAGACGGCTCTTATGAGCGGATCGTCCAGCAGTTCAAAGATCACTACAAGATCAAGCTGCTCGACAAATCCCCGCTGGCGGGCTGAGCCGATGGCCCCCGCATCCCCTTTGCTGGAACTGACCGGCATCGCCAAAAGCTATGACGGCCACAGGGTGCTGACCAATGTGTCACTTTCCCTCAGGCGCGGTGAGATCATCGGCCTTCTCGGCGAGAATGGTGCGGGGAAAAGCACGCTTCTCAATATCCTCTCCGGCGTTGTGACCAAAGACGCCGGAGAGATCCGCAGGAATGGGAAACCCATTGTGCCGCGCAGCTATCGCGAGGCCAATCAGCGCGGCATCTTCCGTGTCTTCCAGGATCCGGCGCTGATCGGCACTCTGACGGTGGCGCAGAACCTCTGGTTCGGCTGGGAGAGCCTGTTTCGCAATGCGGCGGGCCTTCTTGACAGGCGCGCCATGGAAGAGGCGGCGCGCGAGGTGCTGGCCTCGGGCAATCTGGCCTCTGTCCCGGTGACGAAACGGGTGGGCGATCTGCCCCCCGGCCTGCGCCAGAGCCTCGATATCGCGCGGGCTGTGGCGCTGGCGGACCGGCTGGATATTCCCGATCCGGTGATCCTCTTCGATGAGCCGACCACCGCGCTTGACCAGAGCCATGAAGAGAATTTCCTGCATCTGCTGGACCGGCTGCGTGGCCGGGCAGGGGTGGTCTTCGTCTCGCATCGTCTGGGCGAGGTTCTGCGCAGCTGCGACCGGGTCGTGGTGCTGAAAGACGGCGATCTGGTGACGGATCAGCCGGTTCAGGGCCTGACAGAGCCTGACCTGCACCGGCTGATGGTCGGGCGCGAGCGCGGCGCGAATTATTATCTCGGCGATCTGCAAAACGGCGGCCTTGCCCGGGCCGCCCGGCTGGAGGTGGATGGTCTGCGGCTGGCATCGGGGGTCGGGCCGCTTGGCTTCAGCATCAGGCCGGGGGAAGTCGTCGGCATCGCCGGGACGGACGGATCGGGGAAACGGCGGGTGGCCCAGGTGCTGGGCGGTGACCTTGAACCCGATGAGGGCGAGATCCGGGTCAATGGCAGGCGGATCGGGGCCGGCAGTGATGCGGCTGTCAGCGCCGGGATCGCCTTTGTTCCGGGCGACCGTCAGGCCGAGGGGCTGATCACCGGCGCCAGCCTGATCGCGAATTTCCAGCTGCCGTCGCTGCGCGATCTTTTCGCAACGAGGCTGGGGGTCTGGCGGCAGGCAACAGCCCGCGCGGCCGCAGAACGCCGTTTCCAGGCGCTGGAGGTGAAGGCACCCGAAGGCATCGACAGCCCGGTTTCGGCGCTGTCGGGCGGCAATCAGCAAAAGGTCCTGCTGGCAAAATGGCTCGAACGGGCGCCGCAGGTTCTGGTGCTGGAAAACCCGACCCAGGGCGTCGACAGCGGCGCGCGCGAGGCGATCTACCGCACCATTCGCGAGGCGGCGGCGGCGGGCATTGCCGTATTGATCGTCAGTGATGACCTGCCCGAGCTGATCGGCCTCTCGGACCGGATCCTCGTGATGGTCGAAGGCAGGATCACCCGCGATATCGCCGCGCCGCCGCAGGCGAAACCGGCAGAGGCCGATATCGTCGCCGATATGATCCCGGCGGGTCTGTCACCAACCGCAATTCCGTCAGTGACCCCGCCAGCACCGCTGGCGGCGCTGGCCAGTGTTTCAGGAAAACTCCATGTCTGACCATAGTCTTACCCTGCAGCCTGCCCGCCTTTGGCTGAGGCAGCTGCGGCCGGGGGATCTCTTGCCGGTTGCTGTGCTGGCGGCGCTGATCCTTTTCTTCGCGCTGCGGGCGGACTCCTTTCTCAGCCCGGCCAATCTCCTGATCATGAGCGGGCAGGCCGGGATCCTTTTGCTGGTGGCGCTTGGCGCGACGCTGGTCATTCTTATGGGCAGCATCGACCTCTCGGTCGGCTCGATCATCCTGCTGACAGCGGCGATCCTGTCCCGGGTGGTGAATTTCGGGGTCACTGCGCCGATCCTCATCATCCTCGTCGTGATCCTTGTCGGCGCGCTGGCGGGGCTGGTGAACGGGCTGATCTTCACCTTCGGCAAAGTGCCCTCGTTTATTGCCACGCTTGGCACGCTTTCCTTCTTTGCCGGGCTGGGGCTGACGGTGATCGGCGGGCGCTCGATCTATTTCGACGCGCCGGGGGTGCTGTCGCTTTCCATCGGGCAATGGATTCCGGGCGTGCAGAATTCGGCAATGATCGGGCTGATCGCGCTGACCCTGGTGGCCCTGATCACCAACCGGACGCGGTTCGGTCTTTATATCTATGCGATCGGCGGCAATGAGCGGGTGGTGCGGCTGTCCGGGATCGCGCTCAGGCGGGTGAAGATCCTGGCCTTTGTCACCTCGGGGGTGACGGCGGCGCTGGCGGGGCTGCTGATCTCGTCGCAGCTTGGCTCCAGCGGGCCCTCGCTCGGCTCGACGGCCCTGCTTGATTCCCTCGCAGCGATTGTGGTCGGCGGCACCGCGCTTTCGGGGGGCGTCGGCGGGGTCGGGCGCACCTTTCTCGGCGTCCTGATCATCACCGTTCTGGTCAATGGGCTGAACCAGATGGGCGTCCAGGATTTCGCCCAGACCATGATCAAAGGCGCCGTTATCGTGCTGGCCGCGATCTTCACCATGGCCTCGCAACGCGGCCTGACCCTCAAATGAAACGGGAGGCCAATGTGCCGAAACTCTATACAAATTTCGAATCCGGCAACAGCTATAAGATCCGGCTGTTCGCCGCACTCGCCGGGATCACGCTTGAGGAATATGAGGTCGATCTGCCGGGGGATGAACATCATGGCCCGGCGTTTCTTGCGATCAATCCGCGGGGCGAGGTGCCGGTTCTGGTCGATGGCGACCGCATCTTCCGCGATTCCGCCGCGATCCTGACCTGGCTTGCCGGCACCTATGCGCCCGAAGGCTGGGGTGGCAGGGATACGGGCGAGCAGGCCGGGATCATCGACTGGCTCGCCTTCTCGGCCAGCTGGATCCAATATGGTGTCTTTACCGCCCGCGCCATTGTCTCGTTCAGAGGCACCTATAACGGCGTCGGCTTCCAGCAAGAGGCGGTCACCCTGAACGAGGCCCGCATCCGGGGTCTGAAATCGCTTGAGATCCTCGAGACCGCGCTGACCGGGCAGGACTGGCTGGTGCTGGGCCGCCCGACCATTGCCGATATCTCGGTCTTTCCCTATGTCGCCCTGGCCCCGATGGGGGATATCCCGCTGGAGCCCTATCCGGCGATCCGCGCCTGGATCAGCAGGATCCGCGCCCTGCCGGGGTTCATCACAGTGATCGGGCTGGATGATCCGCAATATCGCCGCAAGGACCGACCGTAACGATCCTCGGAAATGCCATGGCGCGGCGGAGGTCTTAAACGACGCCCCGGCGTAGATTTCGGGACCAGCGGGTCAGATCAGCGCCACCCGCTGCGCCAGCCCCACCCACCAGGCCGCGCCGACCGGCAGGAGGTCTTCGTTAAAGCGGTAGCGCGGGCTGTGCAGTGCCGGCCCGGGGCCCGCACCGAGAAAGCCGTAGCAGCCCGGGCGTTTCTCCAGGAAATAGGCGAAATCCTCGGAGGCCAGCGAGGGTTTCGGCGCGGGATCGACAGAAGCGGGCCCAAGCATCCGGAGCGCAGTCTCGCGCGCGAGACCGGCTTCCTTTGCGCTGTTTTGGGTGACGGGATAGCCGCGGTGATAGTCGAGCGTGATCTTCAGATCGAGGCTCGCGGCCAGCCCGGTGCTGATGCCCCGCATCCTCGTCTCAATCAGGTCACGCATTTCGGCGCTGAGACTGCGGGTGCAGCCACGCATCACCACGGTTTCCGGCAGAACATTATAGGCCTCGCCGCCATGGACCTGGGTGACCGAGACCACCGCGCTGTCCAGAGGATCAGCATTGCGTGCCACGATCCCCTGCAAGAGCTGATGCAGCTGGCTTGCCCCCAGCAGGGCATCGCGCCCCAGATGCGGCATTGCGGCATGGCAACCCGTGCCGGTCAGGGTGATGTCAAAACGATCGACAGCCGCCATCTGCGCGCCGTCACAGGCGAGAAAGCGGCCAAATTCCAGCCCCGGCCAGTTGTGCAGCCCGTAAATCTCCGGGATATCAAACCGCTCAAGCAAGCCGTCGCGGATCATTGCGGCCGCCCCGGCGCCGGTTTCCTCGGCGGGCTGAAAGATGAAGACGACATCTCCGGGCGGGGGCGGGGCCTTTGTCAGATGCCGCGCCGCACCCAGCAGCATCGCCATATGGCCGTCATGCCCGCAGGCATGCATGACGCCCGGCACGCGCGAGGCCCAGTCAAGGCCGCTCGCTTCCTCAATTGGCAGCGCATCCATATCGGCCCGCAATCCGATCGGAGGCGCCAGCCCCTGGCCTTTCAGCACCGCAACAACGCCGGTGCCGCCGATGCCGGTGACCGGCTCCAGGCCCATCTCGCCAAGCCGCGCCGCCACGAAGGCCGCGCTTTTATGCTCCTCATAGCCAAGCTCCGGCATCTGATGCAGCGCACGCAGCCAGGTGCGCATTTCGGCAGCGCCATCGGCAAGGGAGGCGGGCAGGGCAACGGTCATCGGTGAGGTCTCCGGCAGGAAAACAAGTGCCCCGCCAGAGGTGCGGCATCGCATCTGCGACGGGGCAACTGCGACGGGGCGAGGGCGCACAGGCGCGCCGCAGGCGGCCGTTTGCGGCTCAGTTCAGCTCATCCAGCGATTTGGGCAGGTCGGGCATCTCGTTGCCGATCCATTTCAGATAGATCGCGCCGAGGCTGCCATCGGCCTCCATCCCGGTGATCACCTCGTCCAGCTTTTCCACCAGCGCGGTATTGTCCTTGTTCACGCCAATGCCGGCATAGGTGCTGGCCATGACATATTTGATTTCCAGATTGCGTGCGGGGTTCTGGCGGATCACTTCCATCACGATGGCTTCGCCGGTGGGGATCATGTCGACCTGGCCGGTGACAAGGGCGACCGAGGTCGTCGCATCATCGTCAAAGCGCTGGATATTGGTGCCGGCGGGCGCGCCATTGGTGATCAGCGGATCCATCATGGTGCCGCGGGTCACGCCCACAACCCTGTCGCCGATGGTTTCATTACTGGTGACATCAAGATCCTTCGGCGCCACCATGACAGTGCGGAACACCAGATAGGGGCGGGTGAAGCCAATGGCCTCGCGGCGTTCGGGCGTGATGCCAATGGTTGCGACCACGGCGTCAACCCGGTTCGAGATCAGATAGGGCACACGGTTGGCGCCGGTCAGGACCACCAGCTCGACCTCGACCCCGAGGCGCTTGCCGATTTCCTGGGCCACATCGATATCAAGGCCGACGGGCTGGTTCGCATCGCCGATCAGGCTATAGGGCGGCAGGTCATTCTGCACGCCGATCACGATCTTTTTCTTTTCCAGAATGGCCGGCAGATCTTCTGCCACAGCCATTCCCGCCCCGAGAACCAGGCCCAGACTGACCATGGCACCGGCTGCAACCTTGCTGAATTGTCTGATCATCTTAGTCTCCATCTTCCCTGTTATTGGTTGTCAGCGGACAGCAGAAAGAAACTTCTGCAGCTCGGCGGTCCGTGGCTGACTGATCGTTGCCTCTGCCGGGCCGACCTCGTGCAACCGCCCCTGATGCATGAAGGCAATGCGGTTGGCGGCCCTGCGGGCAAAGGCGATCTCATGGGTCACCAGAACCATGGTCAGGCCCTGTTCCGCCAGCTCGCCCAGCACCGTGAGCACCTCGCCCACCAGTTCGGGGTCAAGCGCCGCCGTCACCTCGTCAAGCAGCAGGATCTCGGGCTGCACGGCAAGGGCGCGCGCGATGGCGACGCGCTGCTGCTGGCCGCCCGAGAGATCGCGCGGATGGGCGCGGAATTTGTCGGCCAGACCGACGCGTTCCAGATAGCGATGGGCAAGCTTCAGCGCCTCTGCTCCGCTCGCCTTGCCGGTGACGCGCGGCGCAAGCGCCACATTGTCTTCTACCGTCATATGCGGAAAGAGATTATAGCCCTGAAAAACGATGGCGACCTTGCGGCGCAAAGCGCGCAGCTTTGCCTTTTCATAGCTGATCGGTGTGCCGGCAATTGTCAGGCTGCCGCCCGAAATCTGCTCCAGCCCGTTCAGACAGCGCAGCAGCGTGCTCTTGCCAGAGCCGCTTTTGCCGATCAGCGCAATCACCTCGCCCGCAGCAATGGACAGCGTGGCATCATAGATCACCTGATGGGTGCCGTAGGATTTCGTGACGGCGTTCAGTTCGATGAGTGACATGGGCCCTCTCTCAGAGCTTCAGCTTTTCGAGGCGCTTCGCCGCGAAGGACATGGGCAGGTTGATCAGCAGATAAAGCGCCGCGACGATGCCAAAGACGCGGAAACTGTCGAAGGTGGTGCCATTGACCATCTGGCCGGCCCGCATCAGCTCGACAAAGCCGACCATCGAACAGACCGAGGTGGCCTTTACCAGCTGCACCAGAAAGCCCACCGTTGCCGGGGCCGAAAGCCTGAGCGCCTGCGGCAGGATGGCAATGCGCAGCATCTGAAAGCTGGTCATGCCGAGGCTGTCGGCGGATTCCCACTGCGCGCGCGGAATGGCAAGCAGCGCCCCGCGCCAGATCTCTCCCAGAAAGGCCGCAGCAAAAAGCGACAGCCCCACGGTGCAGGCAACGAAGGGTGAGACATTATAGCCGGTCCGGGCGATGCCGAAATAGATCATGAAGATCACGACAACCAGCGGGATGCCCTGGAACAGCCGGATCAGGACAGCCGAGGGCAGGGAGATCCAGCGATTGGGAGAGCTGCGCAGGACCGCGACCAGCAGTCCCAGAATGCCGCCAAAGACCATCGCGGCGAGGGTCAGGGCCATCGTCCAGCCCAGGCCCTGAAGGATCAGGATCATATGATTCTGGCTGAATTCACGCATCAGACAACATCCTGCATGCGGCGCTCGCTGCCCCAGCTGCCGCTGACACGCCGGCTGATCAGGGCAAAGAGCCCGGCAAAGACCGAAGAGAGCGCCAGATAGATCACGGCCACGACAACATAGACCTCGAACGGACGAAAACTGGTCGAGGCGAGGTTCGAGGCTTCGTAATTCAGCTCGGGAATGGCAATGGCCGACAGGAGCGAGGTGTTCAGCATGATGATGATGAACTGGCCGCTCAGCGCCGGAAGTGCCGCGCGCAGCATCGGCCGCGCTACGACATGGCGGAATTGCTGCAGGGCGGTGAAGCCAAGTGAGTCGCCGGCCTCAAGCAGGCCTTTCGGAATGCCGAGCATCCCCGAGCGCAGGATCTCGGTCGCATAGGCCGCGGAATTGAAGGTCACGATGATGATAGCCGCGACATAGCCCGGCATCGTCACTCCAAGTTTCGCGAGGCCGAAATACAGGAAAAAGGCCTGCAGCAAAAAGGGCGTATTGCGGACAATCTCGACAAAGATCTGGCTGGGGATGGTCACCCAACGCCCCCAGGCCATGCGGCCAAGGATGATCAGCGCCGCACAGGCGATGCCGATGACAAAGCCCCCCACCGCGTAGAGCACGCCGCGCAGGGCCCCGCCGACAAGCAGCGGCAAATGGTCGATGACCACACCAAATTCCACCGTCACCTCCCGGTTCATTTTTTGAAACAGAATTGTTGACGTGCATGATCTAGTCAAGCAAAACATTACAAGAATAATTTTTAGGACGGGAAGATGCTTCGTCAGGGCTACTACATCGTCTCGGCAGGTGGCGCAGGGATCGGTCTTGCAATCTGTCGTGAAATCGCGGCTCAGGGTGGGACGGCCGTGGCGCTGGACCCTTTCAACGCGCCTGCCGAAACGGGGGCAGGGATCCTGCATTACCCCTGCGATGTAAGCGATTCCGGGCAGGTCGAGGCGCTTGTTGCCGAGCTCTCCTCTGGCCCTGTGCCGATCGAGGGGCTGGTAAATTGCGCCGGGATCGCAGGGCCGACCGGTCTGATCGATTCCATCTCTGCCGAAGACTGGGAACGCGTGCTCGGGATCAACGTGATTTCCGCCGCGATTCTGATCAAGAACGTTTCATCCGTAATGAAGAAGCAACGGCGCGGGGCGATTGTGTCGATTTCCTCGGCCTGTACCCGCAACGGTTTTCCGCAGCGCGCGCCCTATGTCGTGTCGAAGGCCGCGCTGGAAATGCTGTCCGAGACCATGGCGATGGAGCTTGGCCCCTGGGGCATCCGCTCGAACGTGGTGGTGCCCGGTATCGTCGAGGGCGTCAGGATCGAAGCCGTGGCCCAGGCCCAGGCCGATACCCGTGGCATCAGCTTTGACGAGGCCATCGCGGAATTCACCGCGCGCACCTCGCTGAAAGCCATGGTCAGCGGCGAGGACATCGCGAAAAGCGTGCGTTTTCTTCTGTCGGACGAGGCGCGTCATGTCAGCGGCCAGAAACTGGCCGTCTGCGGTAATTTTGAGGGCTATTCCAGCGAAATGGTCGCCCCCTTCGCCCGCGTCTGAGCGGTAAAACGTCTGATCCCGCGCTTCGCCGCAACAAGGAATGCCGAATGTTCAAGTTCAATAAGACCATCATCAGCTGCGCGGTGACGGGGGGTGTTCATACCCCGAGCATGTCGCCCTATCTGCCGATCACTCCGAAACAGATTGAGGATTCCGCTGTCGAGGCCCATGCCGCAGGCGCCGCTGTCGTGCATCTTCACGCCCGTCTGGATGATGGCCGCCCAACCGCCGACCCGGCGGTTTATGGCCAGTTCGTGCCGGGGATCCGGGCGCGTTGTGATGCGGTCGTCAATATCACCACCGGCGGCGCACCCGGCATGACCATGGACGAAAGGCTCGCCGCCGCGCGTGCGATGTCACCCGATATGGTCTCGCTCAATATGGGCTCGATCAATTTCGGCTTTCACCTGATGGCGGGCAAGAAAAAAGACTGGCAATATGACTGGGAAGAGCAGTTCCTGCTTGAATCCAAGTCGAAATATTCGGTCAATTCCTTCCAGGTGCTGGAAGATATCGTGACTGAACTCGGAGCCGAGGGTGTGGTCTTTGAATGTGAATGCTATGATATCGGGCATCTCTACAACCTGAAATATCTGCGCGATCAGGGCATTATCCGCGGCCCGATGATGGTGCAGTTCATCTTCGGCTTCCTTGGCGGTGTCGGCGTCCATCCGAGCCATCTTGAGCATTTCTACGAAACAGCCGAGCGGTTGTTCGGGGATGATTACTATATGTCGGTGCTGGCCGCCGGCCGTCAGCAGATGGCCTTCGGCACGGCCTCGGCCTGTCGCGGCGGTGGTGTCCGGGTCGGGCTGGAGGATGCGCTCTATATCCGCAAAGGAGAGCTCGCGAAATCCAATGCCGAACAGGTCAATCTGATCGCCGAGATCCTCGACAAGCTGAACATCAAACTGGCCAGTTCGACGGATGTGCGCGAGGCCTTCAATATGCGGCCCCGGATCGGCGTGGTGGCATGACCGCGGCCCGCCATAGCCGCGAGGCGTTACTGCGCTTTGCCGACCGCGATGCGATGGGCCATGTCAACAGTCTGAAACTGGCAGAGCTGATCGAGGATGCACGGCTGGATTTTCTGGCCGGCATTCCGCAGGCCCCGGATGTCGAATGGCGCCTGGTCTCTTTGCGCGTCGATTTTCACGCCCAGCCGGTCGCAGCGCGCCGCCTTGTCACCCGTTCCGTGGTCAGCCGGATCGGCAACAGCTCTTTTGACATGTCGCATGAGATCTTCGAAGATGACCTTCTGGTCGCCTCGGGTCTGTCGGTTCTGGTGCAGGTCGATCCGCGCAAAGGTGTTTCATCAGCCCTGCTAGGGGCACAAAAATCCTGTCTGACCTGACACCCGGAAGTGAGTATGGCACCGCGAAAGATCGAAAAGGCCCGCCCGCCCCAGCTGCGAAGCCTGATGACCCGGCAAAAGCTGATCGATGCCGCCATCGAGCAGCTTTGGGAAAGCGGCTATCAGAAAGTCACCATTGCCGCGATCTCGGCCCGGGCCGGGGTGACCCATGGCGCCCATCTGCATCATTTCGGCACGCGCGAGGATCTGCTGGCCGCGTCGGTTGATGCCCTGTTCCAGCGCAGTGTCGCGGAATATGAGGTGCGCATGGCGGAACTGCCGCGTGATATGCCCGCCCGTGCCGATGCCGCACTGGAGCAGCTGCGCCTTGTCGCCATGGGGCGCATTTTCGAAGTGGTGGGGGAATTGTTGCTGGCCGCGCGCACCAATCCCGAGCTCGGCACACGGATGCATCACTATGCGATCTCGCAGCGCGCTTTGCAAAAACGGATGTATGAACTGGCCTTCGGCGCGGCGGCCTTGCAGGACAAGCGCATCCTGCTTCTCCTCGACGGGACTTTTGCGATTTTCCTGCGCGGTCTGGCGACCCTGAAAAAGACCCGCAGCGCGGCAGAACTGGAAGAGGCCTGGCTGGCCTGGAAGACCACCGCTTTGCCGGTTCTTCTGGCGCATCTTGCCGAAATCGGGGCGGCAGAACCGCAATCCGCTCAGATCTGACGCCAGCGGCATATCTTCCCTGCCGGGATCCGCCTTTCGCACGCAGTATCTGGCATCTGTCGCAGGATGCAGGCCCCCGGCGCGGTCTTCGGGGCAGGGATCGCACTCAAAGCAAGAATGCGACGTGATCCAACTCTGCCCGCGTCGCGTATTCCGATGGATGCGGTTGACAGCACGGGGCAGACCATGGGCCAGGCCATTCTTCTTTACGCGGTGACGGCAGTGGTCTTTCTGGGCCTCGATATGGCTGGCATCCGCTACATTATCCGTCCGATATTCGAGACCCATATCGGGCATCTGCTGGCCGCGCCGCTCCGGCTGGGGCCTGCGGTGGTTTTCTACCTGTTCTATATAGCGGGGCTGTTGTTCTTCGTGTCTTTGCCCGCGCTGAAAGCCGGGGCACCGTTGCAGGCCCTGGCATTCGGGGCGCTGCTCGGGGCGATGTGCTATGGCACTTATGAAATGACGAATTACGCCACGCTGGCAGACTGGTCCTGGCAACAGGTGCTGGCCGATGGGCTCTGGGGCACGGTTCTGACCGGCTTTGCGGCCTGGGCCGGGGTGGCGGCGCTCAGCGGTCGCCTGGCCTGAGCCGCCCGGTCAACCGCAGCGAGAGCGCATAGGGCAGTGCCCTCAGACATTTGATCGTCCGGGTGAACCTTTTGGGAAAATGGATCTCAAAGGCACGCCCCTTCAGACCACGGATCACCTCCTGCGCCGCCTCTTCCGCTGTGAGCATCGCGGGCATAGGGAAGCTGTTCTTCGCGGTCAGCCGGGTCGCGACGAACCCGGGGCAGACAAGCCGCACGTCGACACGCGGCGCCAGTTCGGTTCGCAGGGTCTCGGCCAGGTTGTTTACCGCAGCCTTGGTCGCACTATAGGGCTGCCCGCCCGGCAGGCCGAAATATCCCGCGACCGAGCCGAAGAGGACCAGTTGCCCGCCATCGCGCAACAATGGTGGTGCGAGGCGGGCGATCTCGAAACTCCCCAGCAGATTGACCGCCACCAGCCGCGCCGTGGCCTCCGGGTCCAGATCGGAAACCCGGCCCGGATCATAAAGCGCGGCGGTGCAGATCACCGCATCGAGGCTGCCGGGTGTAAGACCGGCCGCCACATCCGCGAGCGCCCCCGGTGTGGCCAGGTCGAGGGGGAGAACCTTGGCCTCATGGCAACCGGCTGCCAGGAATTCCAGCGCGGCCTGATTGCGCGCCGACAGGATCAGTCGCGCGCCCTCTTGCGAGAGCGCCCGGGCAAGGGCCGCGCCGATGCCCTCGCTCGCGCCGATGATCCAGACCGTCTTGCCGGCAAAGCCCATCGGATCAGATCCTGAACAGCGGTTGCAACAGACGCGGGATCATCGCGCGAAACCGCAAAGGCGCATCGGTCGCGGCCAGACAGATGCAGGGCCCGTCCGGCCCGGCGACCGGCTGATGGTCGATTTCATCATGCGCAATTTCCACATCACCGGGGCCGAAACGGCCCTCACTGTCGGAAAAATCACCCTGCAGCACCAGGGTCAGTTCCAGCCCGCCATGGCTGTGTGCGGGCACCGCCCGCCCCGGCGGGATATAAAGCAGCCGGAGCGAGCCCTGGCTGTCGGCCGACAGGATCTGCTGGCGGATCCCACCGCCCAGCATTCGCCATTTTGGCGGCTGGCCACCAAGCGCCTGCATGACAGCAGCGGGAAAAATACCTGAGGCCGTCGACTGCAGTGGCGGCGGCGACGCATCGTCCAGCGCGGCCAGCAGGCGATCCTGCGCCCCCGCACTGAGGGGGGCGGGGGCAAGGCGGTCAAGCAGGCTGCCCCCCAGCATCTCGGCTGCCTCTGCCCGCGCCCGGCAGGCATCGCAGAGCGAGAGATGCGCCGCCACAACCACGGCAAACGGGTGGCCAAGACTGCCGGTCACATAGGCGTCGAGCAATGCGTCTGAAATATGATGCGTGATGGCGGTCATGGCTGCCTCAGATCGTTCAGGTCGCGCCGCAGGCGGTCCAGCCCCAGCCGGATCCGCGATTTTATGGTGCCAAGGGGCAGCCCGGTCATTTCGCTGATCCGGCTATGGGGCATATCCTCGAAATAGGCCTGTTCCAGCACCCGGGCCTGATCCGGTGACATCGCATCAAGAGCCCGGCGCAAAAGCGCAGCCTCCTGCCCGAGGGCGAGGATCTGTGCGGCATCGGGCTCAGAGCCTTCGGGTTCGATCAGCGCATCGGGTTCGGGTGGCGGCTTGCGACGGATCAGGTCGATATGGCGGTTGCGCGCGATGCGGTAGATCCAGGCGCTGGCCTCGGCCCGGTGCGGATCGAACTGCGCCGCCTTGTGCCAGACCGCCAGCATCACATCCTGCACCACATCCTCGGCGCTGCCATCGCGCAGGCCGCCACGCATCAGCATGGCTTTCAGCCGGGGGGCAAAATGCTGGAACAACAACAAAAAGGAGGCACGGTCGCGCTGGTCGCGCACCGCAAGCAACCACAGGGTCGGATTGGTCTCGCCCCCCATGTCTGGCGCAGCGTCTGGTGCTGTGTCTGATGACAAAAGCCCGCTCTCCTTCGCGGTCGTCCGGGCGCCTCCATACGGCAGTGCAACGCCCGGATCGGGCGCGGTGATCACATTCAGCGTGCTGCGGCTCTCTGACATCATGGGTTGGATACGCCCGCGCCGGTGCAACAGATCACCGTGCAGTGAAAAATGCAATTCCGGCCGGGCCTGGTGATCCGGGACCAGCACGGCTGCGTAATCACAGACAGACAAGCTGAGGGGGCGGATGTGCCTTTTGACCTGACACGCAACGCACCACAGAAGATCGCCATCATCGGCGGCGGGATTTCTGGCCTTGCAGCCGCCTGGCTGCTGTCGGGGCATCATCAGGTCACCCTGTTCGAGGCCGCACCGCGCTTTGGCGGGCATGCCCGTACGGTGATGGCGGGCAAGCGGGGCGATGTGGCGGTGGATACCGGGTTCATCGTTTTCAACTATGCCAATTATCCGCATCTGACCGCGCTGTTTCGTGATCTTGATGTGCCGGTGCAGCGCAGCGATATGAGCTTTGGCGTCTCGCTGGGGAATGGCGCGGTTGAATTTGCGCTGCGTTCGGCCAATGCGCTGTTCGCGCAGCGCTCAAACCTGCTGCGGCCGGGCTTTCACCGCATGATCCGCGATATTCTGCGCTTTAACGCGCGGGCAACGGAGACGGCAGCGGGGCGGGCTGACCTCACCATCGAAGCTCTGATCACGGAGCTCGGCCTCGGAACCCGCTTCCGGGACCATTACCTTTATCCCATCTGCGGCGCGATCTGGTCGACGCCGGCGCGCGATATCGGTGCCTTTCCGGCGGGGCCCCTGTTGCGGTTTCTGGGCAATCACGCGCTGATGTCAAAGGGCGGGCAACATCAGTGGTGGACGGTCTCCGGCGGCAGCGTGAGTTATGTGACCCGGCTCAC